>DASRKV010000416.1:0-7532 GCA_035648795.1 Opitutaceae bacterium | reverse complement strand
GCTCCAGCAATGCCTTGGCGAGGGTACTGCCCACAAAGCCGCAGATGCCGGAAATCAGAATTCTCATCGCGGCCAGCAAAGCAAGAGCGCGCCCGCAGGGAAAGCGGGAAGTGATCCGTCTGCAGGATGCATCAAGCGAAGGTGGTTCAATGGTTGCGGCGTCGCCAAGCCTCGACGATCTGCCGGATCGTCTCTTCCAGGCTCACGCTGATATTCCATTGCGGATAATGGACGCGCATCTTGCGCAGATCGGAATAATAGCAGATATGGTCGCCGATGCGGTTCTGGTCGACGTAGGTATGCACTTGCTTCTTGCCGGTGAACTTCTCGGTGAGACTGAACGCCTCGATGATCGAGCAGGAGTTCGCCTTGCCCCCGCCGAGATTGTAGACCTCGCCGATCCGCGGCGCGGCCACAAAGGCGGCCATGAAACGCGCCACGTCCAGCGCATGGATATTGTCCCGCACCTGTTTGCCTTTGTAGCCGAACACCCGGTATTCGCGACCCTCGAGGTTGCATTTCACGAGGTAGCTGAGGAAGCCGTGAAGTTCGACGCCCGAGTGATTGGGACCAGTGAGACAGCCACCGCGAAGGCAGCAGGTGGGCAGGCCAAAGTAGCGGCCATACTCCTGCGCCATGACGTCTGCCGCCACTTTGGACGCGCCGAACAGCGAGTGCTTCGACTGGTCGATTGTGAGGGTCTCCGGAATGCCGTGAACGTAGGTGGGGTCGGCGTAGTCCCAGCGGGTGTCCAGTTCGACAAGCTTGATGAGATTGGGAGCGTCGCCGTAGACCTTGTTGGTCGACATGTTGACGAACGGCGACTCGGGGCAGGCCTGGCGGGCCGCCTCCAGGAGGTTCAGCGTGCCGCCGGCGTTCGTGTCGAAATCATCGAAAGGGATGGCTGCGGCCCGGTCGTGGCTCGGCTGCGCGGCGGTGTGAATAATGGCGGCGGGTTTGAGCTGGCGGACGAGCGCCAGCATGCCGGCCCGGTCGCGGATATCGAGTTCGTGGTGGATGAAACCTGGCAGAGTCTCCTGTAGCCGGTGCTGGTTCCAGCGCGTGTCGCCCTGCGGTCCGAAAAAAACCGCCCGTTGGTTGTTGTCGAGGCCATGGACTTGATAACCAAGCTCCCGCGCGAAATAGACGCAAACCTCGGATCCGATCAGTCCCGACGAACCAGTAACAAGGATGGTTTTGACCATGGCTGGATGATAAAAGGGGCACGTACAAACCAAGCCAAATGAATTCTTTGCGCCAGATCGTGGCGGCCCCGACAAGCGTCAATTGAGGCGGCCAAACCGGGCTTTGGCCCAGGCAACCAGCCAGGTGAACGGATCGCGGAAGATCCTGATTTTTTTCCCCTCCTTGAATGAGCGCGAGCGATAAGCGATGGGAATCTCGATCGGCCGATAGCCTTTGCGAACGAGCTTGATCAGCAGCTCCCAGTCAAAATCGAACCGGTTGCATTCGAAGGTCAGCCCCCGCAGGCACTCGCGGCGAAAGACCTTGTACATGGTAAACGGATCCCTCAACCAGATGCCGAGCGATACATTGATGAGGAGGGTGAAAGTCCAGTGCGCCACATTGAGCACGAATGCCTGGAGGGGTTGGTCGCTGAATTTCCGGATCGCCCAGCCACCCCGGCCGTGGCGCGAGCCAAGGACGAAGGCCTGCCGTCCGGCGAGGATCGGAGCCAGCAGCGTCTCGTAATCGGCCAGATCGTATTCGAGGTCCGCGTCCTGAATCAGCACGATGTCCCCGGTGGCGGCGGCCAGGCCGGCGCGCACCGCATGACCCTTGCCGCGGGGCCGGTCTTCCAGGATCAGCTTCACCCGCGGCCGGTCGCGATAGCCCAGCACGACCTCCCGCGAACCATCGCTGGAGTTGCTTTCGACGATCAAGACTTCGATGGAGGCGCCAGCCACCTCCTTGGCCAGAAGCGCATCCAGCGTTTGTCGGACGGTGCCGGCCTCATTGAACACCGGAACGATGACCGAAAGGGTGCAGGGAACAGGTAGTGGGTTCACTCGCAAGTAACAGACATGCGGGCGGGCGTTAGAGCGTATAGCCGGCCGTGGCCGCGTCCTTGGCAAACGTCTTGACGGTGTCGAGCGAGACGGCGGCGAGATCCATTCCAAGGAGTTTTGCCGCCCTGGCGAGCACGTCATGGGGCACGGTGACTATGTGGCAGCCGCATTCTTCGGCCTGGAAAATATTCAGCACTTCCCGAACGCTGGCCCAGAGCAGTTCGGCTTTGGGCAGACCCTTCAGGAGCGACCGGCTGGCGCGCATGATCGGCATCGGGTCACGGCCGGTGTCGGCGATGCGGCCGCCAAATACCGAGACCACGGATGGCACCGCGAGATTGAGCGCGGTCGTGACGTCCCGCACTTGGGCGAGCGTGAGGATGGCAGTGATATTGAGCTGCACCTGTTGCGCTGCCAGATCGCGGATAAGCGGGAGTGAGGGCTCGCCGAGGGAGTTGGTGATGGGAATCTTGACGTAGACATTCTTGCCCCAGGCGGCGATCTTGAGCGCCTGCCGTTTCATTTCGGGAAACGCATCGGAGAAGACCTCGAGCGAAATGGGCTTGGCGGTGACGGTTTGGAGAATTTCCTTCGCGAAAGCTTCATAATCCTTGATGCCGGCTTTCTTCATCAAGGTCGGGTTGGTGGTCAGCCCCTTGATATAGGGCTTGGCGTACAGGTCGAGGATGCCCGCCTTGTCGGCACCGTCGGCGTAGATCTGGACCTTGAGATTGTCGAGCGACGTCATAATGAGGGTACTGAGGGCTGGATTTGGGGATGCGCAAGAATGATGTTCACCGCATTGACGAAGGAGTGGACGATGAAATCGGGTCGGGCCCGCAAGTCCTCGACGCGGCCGCTATCAATGAAGACGGTCCGACAGCCGGCGTTCTTCCCGCAATCGATGTCACGCCAGCGGTCGCCCACCATCCATGACTGCGCCAAGTCGAGTCCGACCTCCTGCGCCGCGCGCAGCAACATTCCGGGCGCCGGCTTACGAAAGGGCGACGGCGGATCTTCGCGGCCGGAATCGTAGCTCACTTCGACACGGTCTACCGGAAGTAATTCGCACAACCTCTTGTGGATCGTCTCCACCGTCGCCTTGGTTTGCGTGCCGCGGCCCACATCCGGCTGGTTGGTGGCGACGACCAGAACGTAGCCGGCGGCTTTCAACCGGGCGCAACCCTCAACGACCCCGGACAGAAGGTGGAATTCATCGAGCGACGTCGGCGGATTCGGCTTGCCCATGCGAACCACGGCCGCGTTAAGCGTGCCGTCGCGGTCGAGAAACACTGCCGGGCGAAGCAGGAGCATCGACGGAACGAGGTTCATGGCGTCTTGCCCGTCACGCTTTCCCACTTCGTCTGGTGCAGCTTTAGATCCGGGTGGGAAACGAAGAGGTGCCAGAGCACGGCCTGAAAAGCCTCGGTGTGCGGCGTGACATGATTGGGGTTGACCGTCGGCACGATCACGCAGGCGTCGGCAACCTTGGCGGTGTATCCGCCATCTTTGCCCACCAACCCGATCACGCGGGTTCCTATCTGTTTGGCCAGCTGCAGCGCGACGACGAGATTGGGCGACACGTTTTTCTCAAGGCTGCCGCCCCCGACGGAGAGAATGAGTAGCGCGTCCTTCGCGTTAAGACGGCTGCCGCGCAGCCACTCGGCAAACACGCTGGCCCATCCCTCGTCATTGGTCCGGGCGGTGAGTTCGGAAACATTGTCCGTGGGGGCGTAGCATTCGAGACCGGCGATCTTCCGAAAGTCGTTGACGGCGTGCGAGGCATTGGCCGCGCTGCCGCCCACCCCGAGGATGAAGAGGCGTCCGCCGCGTTCGCGCACGCCGCGCAGCTCGGCCACGCATCTCTCGCAGGCGGCGGGGTCGATCTTGGCGATGATCTCCGCGGTCTCTTTGAGATGCTGGATGGAGTAGGACATGGGAGAAAGAGAACTGAAACACTTAAGGACTGAAAGACTGAATCAGAGTCTCGGCTTTTCCGTGGAATTCCCAACGCTTCAGCCGGGCGGCGTCTTGGCGATTCTCAGCAGCGCATCGAGTTCTTGGAGTCCGGCGGGCGAGCCAATTTCGTAATACCGTTGGCTCACTTCGTAGCCGGCAAGTTCATTTGTCGCGACGAGCTTGCCATAGATGGCGGCGAGATCAACGACTTCGTCCCGCGGCCAGTCATCGAGCACGCGACTCCGCAGCAGGCCGAGTCCATAGTCGATATGCTGCATCTGGGACAGCGGGTTCCGCTTGTCGTAGGCTTGGATTCTGCCGTTGAGATACCAGACGTTACTCGTATCAAAGCCGCCGCGATTTTCGTAGACGGTCATCAGGCCGGGTCGATCCGCGGCCAGGAATGCACGCCCGACGGCGAGGTAGTCAATGGGCAGGTAGCTGTCACCATAGAGCACATAGAACGCATCGCCGAGCAACGCCCGGGCCCGGATCAGCGCACCACCGGTGCCAAGCAGCCGCGGACCGTCGAACGAGTACTCGAGGTGCACGCCCCATGACCGCCCATCACCGTAACGCTCGACGATCATTTCTCCAAGGTAACCCACGCAAAGAACAATCCTGGTGAGGCCGGCCTTTTGCAGCAGTCGCAGCTGATGGGTGAAGAACGGCTCTCCGGCCACTTCAAGCAACAGCTTGGGCACCTTCTCAGTCAACGGCCGCAGCCGGGTGGCCAGGCCGCCGGCGAGGATGGCAATCGGGAAAGAAGAAACTGGCGAAACCATGAAATGAGAAACGGCTCAGCGATCAGTTTGGCTGCCCCGGCGTTTGATTGTGGATAGGATAGCGACCAATTCACCCGCTTCGGTGGTCAGACAGGCGAGTTCTTCGGTATTTCCGAGAGAGACTCGGGAGTGCAACAAGAGCCAGTATTCCGGTTCCGCCGCCTCCTTCAGAGCGATTGCGACCTTGTGGACAAAGTCTTCCCTGGATTCGGCGCGATTCGCTTCGCGATAGTTGGCGCCAACGGATGTGCCGGCGCGAAGAAGCTGCCGCCCGATGGCGATCGCTGCGGCTGTTCGTGGCAACACGCTGGCGAAATTAACAATGGGGACCGCGAATTGCAGTGTCCGCTCTTCTAGTTCGAGACCAATCCGTGACACGATGTTTCTTCTTTGGTGGTTTTCAGAGTTTCTGGATTTACGGCTGATCAGTTCTGCGTCACAATCTTGGTGCCCTCGAAATCGAAGCGGAAGCGAACCTCTTGCAGGCCTTTCTCGCGCATCGCGCGGCGGAGTCTTGCTTTGTCGATCGCATAGAACATCAAGAATCCGCCGCCCCCGGCGCCGATGACTTTTCCTCCCAAGGCGCCGTTGGCGAGAGCCGCATCGTACCACTCATTGATCTGAGGATTGCTCATGCCGTCCGAGCGGGTTTTCTTGTGCTGCCAGTGCATGTCCATGAGGTGCGCGAATTCCTCGAGATTCCCGGCCTCCAGCGCGTCGAGGGACCTATGGCCGAGTTCCTTGGTACGGTGGAGGTGCTCCAGCATGGTCGGGTCGTTCTGCTTCGATCGGTCGTTCTGATCCTTCAGGATGGTTGAAGCCGCGCGCGAGTAACCGGTGAAGAAAAGCAAAAGATTCTCTTCGAGATTGAACAACGATTCCTCTGAAAGCCGCACCGGGCAGTACTCCACGCGACCGTCGGGGTGAAAGGTGAAAGCGGTGATGCCACCGACGGCGGCGATGTACTGGTCCTGTTTGCCGATGGGCTCGCCCAACCGGTCGAGCTCGATGACGCAAGCCTCGGCGGCAAGCTCGGCGGGATGAATGATGTTCCTCTTATAGGCGTGCAGAGCTTTGAGCAGCGCCGTCGTGAAACTGCCGGACGAGCCGAGACCGGTGCCTGCCGGAATGTCCGCCATCGAAGTCAGCTCCAAGTGCGGATTAGCCACGCCGACGAGCCGGAGCGCCTCGCGAACGATCGGATGTTCGATCTCATCGACGGTGGCGACGCGTTCCAGCTTGGAGTATTTGATGATCAGCTCCTGGACGAACGTCCGGTGCAGCGTGATATAGACGTACTTGTCGATCGCGGCCGCGACGAGGAAACCACCGTGTTCCTGGTAGTAGGATGGTAGGTCAGTGCCGCCGCCGCCAAGGGTGACGCGCAAAGGGGAACGGGTGATGATCATGGGAGAAGAAAAGCGGGAAAAGGGAAAAGCGGAAGGCGGGAAAGTCGGAAAGCGGAAAAGCGGGAAATGGGGTGAAAAAGAAACGGAATCTGGGGAGGTGGATTCAGGTTTTCGGATAACCGCTCTTCCGGTAGATTTGCTCCACCATATCGAGCGTGCGGATGCCCTCGCGCAGCCCCGGCGAGGGTTCACGACCGAGGCGGATGTCGTCGAGGAAGGCGCCGGTTTCGATTGTCCACGATGCATCACCGGGGGGGAAATCCCATGCCGTCGTCTCGGGCGGGCCCATCTGGGGAAGCATCTTGTAGAAGGTCAGACGCTCCGGGCCGTAGCTGCCGCCGAGCCCGTCGATGGCGAGCTTTCCGTCGCGGCCATAGATCTCGAAGGAGAACAGGTTCTTCCATTCAGTGCAGCTCACGTGCAGCCAGGCGGTCTGCCCGGTGCCGGTCCGAAGCGAAAGGAAGGCGTTGTCTTCGACCGGCATGTCCCAGAAATACGTGGCGCAATGGCCGTCGGCGGAGGCGAACTCGCCGAGGAACCAAGCGGCTAGATCGATGAGATGCACGCCCTGGTCAATCAACTCGCCGCCGCCGGACAGCTTCGGATTGGCGCGCCACTCCCGGTCATAACCCGTGCGGCCGCCATGTCCGTAGCGTCCACGAACAAACATGAGCGGTCCGACCGCCCCGGCATCGACCAGTTCGCGGGCCTTCTGCAGCGCCGGATGGAAACGGTGATTATAACCGAGACGAACGCGCACGCCGGACCGGGTGGCGGCATTCTGCACCTCCCGCAACTCGGCCGCGGTGAGACCGCCGGGCTTTTCCACAAGGACGTGTTTGCCGGCGCGCACGGCCGCAAGGCTGACCGGCGCGAGCGAGGCGTTGACCGTGGAGACGATGACCGCACCGACGGCCGGGTCGCCGAGTGCGACCGCATAGTCGGTGGTGGCCTGGCAGCCGACCACCGTTCGGGCCAAGTCGGCAGCTCGGGATGGGTCTAGGTCGCACGCATAGAGCAGGCGGGCGTCATGCAATGCGAAGGCCCGTTTCCGGCCCACGACGCCACATCCGACGAGGGCAAATCCGATGACGCTGGGTGGTGGTTTGTACATGGCTCCCGGTGAGGGGGAGGCGTTCACCAGTCGCGAAAATCATGAATCGCCGCGGCGACGGTGGCGACCTGCTCGTCGGTGAGTTCCGGATACATGGGCAGGCTGAGGCATTCGCGCGCGGCGCGTTCGGCGAGGGGAAACGCCCCGGCTCGGTAGCCCAGGTGGGCGAAGCACTTCTGCAGGTGCAGCGGATGGGGATAGTGGATGGCGCTGCCGACGCTGCAGGATTCCAGAT
>DASRKV010000415.1:0-5727 GCA_035648795.1 Opitutaceae bacterium | reverse complement strand
AACCTTCTTCATAGAATTCATAGCCGGAATGGATTGAAAAGACTCCCGAGTGAAGGGAGACGTTACAACAATTCTGGCTTCGACGGAACGCCGATGAACGTTCCCCAGCGCGATTTACCCGTTTTTATCCGCGGCCGGAATCACCGGACCGCACCCCTCTCGCCGGCGGGTGAGCCCAATAATAACGACAGGGGATTGCCCCCTGTTATGTTGCTGATAATCTGCTATAAGTTACTTGAGATGAACTACTTTCCCGGCAGACCCGGTGCGCCGTCACGACGGAGCGATTTGGCGGAGGCACCCCGCGGCGGGCCCCGCTCAACTCCGAAACAGCACGTCCTCCCGGTTGAACATGCGCACGCATGCGGCCAGCGCCATCGCTGCATAAAGGCAGGTTGAGCCAAAAATGAGCGCGAGGTAGTTCCAGTGAAACACGCCCGAAACGAGTTCCTTGCTGACGAGCGCCAGATTCAGAATCGGCACCAGCGCCAGCCGGGCGTTGAGTTCCACCCCGGGCAACATGCCCACCATCGCCGGCAGGATGACCACGATGACCAGCGGCGACACGTAGCTCTGCGCCTCCTTGACGCTCTTCGCAAAAAGCGACACCGCCATCAGGACGGCCGAAAACAAAATGCCGACCGGCAGGACCATCGCCAGCACCATCAGCGTCCCCGCGGGATCGATCGTCGGCAGCATGCCCGCGTGGGCCGCGGCGCCCTTCGCCGCCGCCGCCCCGGCGGCCGCGCGGTTCGCGAGCAGCCACCCGCCGGCCAGAAACGTCAGCCCCATGGAGAGCAGCGAAATCACGACCGTCGCCAGGGCGGCGGTCAGCACCATCAAAAACTTGCCGAGGACCAGATCCGTGCGCCCCACCGGACTGCACAGGATGGTTTCCATCGTGCCGCGTTCTTTTTCGCCGGCGGTCAGGTCCATCGCCGGATACATCGCGCCGGTAAAGCACAGAAGGATGAAAATATACGGGATGATTCCACCGACCACATTACCCCCGACCTTCTCGGGTGGGGCGACGTTTTCGGTTTTGATCTCAAACGGCCGGACGAGCGCCGCGGGCAGGCCGTGGTCCAGCAGGCGCGCGGCCACCGTCTTGTCGCGGTAGTCGCTGAAAAAGCTGCGCAATTCCCCCACCGCGAACCCGGAGCGCAGCTCGCTCTCGTAATTGTAGAGCCGCACGACCGCGGCTTCGCCCCGGCCCAACACCGCGTCAAAATCCCCCGGAATCTCCACCGCCGCGCGCAGTTGCTTGTCCGTGATGCGTTGCCGCCAATCGCCCGCCGCCGGCACGAGCTGGATTTTTTTGTTCGCGGCGAGCGCGGTGCGCACGGCCGGCGAATTCTCGCCGCCGAGCAGCATCACCGTCGGCGTCTCCGCCTCGGCTTGCTTGACCACCTTGTAGGAGACCACCCCCGCCACCAGCATGATGCCCGGAATCATCAAGGTCGGGACCACGATCATGGAAATCAAGGTCCGGCGGTCGCGGAGGGAGTCGCGCAATTCTTTGCCATAGACCGTGAGCACGTTGTGCCAGTTCATGCGGCTTCCTCCTCTCCGCCCACCGCGCGGACAAAGATCTCTTCCATGTCCTGCTCGCGGTAGCGTTCCTGCAGCGCCGCCAGCGATCCTTCCGCCACCAGCCGGCCCTGGTGGATGATGCCGATGGTGTCGCAGATCTTTTCCACCTCGCTCATGACGTGGGTCGAGTAGATCACGGTCTTGCCGCGGGCGCGGCAGTCGCGGACGAAACGGACGATGTTGCGCGCGGTCATCACATCGAGCCCGATCGTCGGCTCGTCGAAGATGAGCACGGCGGGGTCATGCACCAGGGTGCGCGCGAGGGACGTTTTCTGCTTCATGCCGGTGGAGAACTGGTCCACCCGGCGGTCGAGAAACTCGTGCAGCCCGAGCTCGTCGGCGAGCCGGGCCACGCGCGCGGCGATCGCCGCGTCGGACATCCCGTTGAGCCGGCCGAAGTAGGCGATGGTCTCGCGCGCGGTCAGCCGGCCGTAGAGCGCCGTGCTGGCGGCGAGAAAACCCAGGTGCGCCCGGACCCGCCCGGGTTCCGCCACGATATCGAAGCCGGCCACGGTGGCGCCGCCGCTCGTCGGCCGCAGGAGCGTGGCGAGCAGGCGCAGCGCGGTGGTCTTCCCCGCGCCGTTGGCGCCGAGCAGGCCGTAGACCTGGCCCGGCCGGCAGATGAAAGAAACGTCGTTCACCGCGCGGATTTCGCCGCGCTTTTTGTCGTGAAAGACCTTGGTCAGATGGCGGGCTTCAATCATAGGCTCATCTGCTCGCGGAACGCCTGGGCTTGGCGGCGGGAGAGTTCGACCTTCAACCCGCCCTTGAGGTGAACCAGCAGCCCGCCGCTGAACCACGGCTCGATCCGGTCGATCCAGGCGAGGTTGATGATCTGCCGACGGTTGGCGCGGAAGAAACAGCGGGGGTCGAGCCGCTCTTCCATCGCGTTGAGCGAGCGAAACAGTTGTGGCTGGGCGTCGCCGAAATGCACCCGGGTGTAATTGCCCTCGCTCTCCATGAGGCGGATCGTCTTCACCTCGACGAACCAGCAGCGCTCGCCTTCGCGCACAAACACCTTGTCGTCCGGCGCCAGACGGTTCGGACGCTCGGCCGGCGCCGGCGCGCCCGGCGGGCGTTCCGCCTGCCGCCGGAGTTTGTCGAGCGCCGCGGCCAGACGCACCGGATCGACCGGCTTCATCAAATAATCGAGCGCGTTGAACTCGAACGCCTTCACCGCGAACTCGTCGTAGGCGGTGGTAAAGATCACCTGCGGCAGCGGCGGCTCCAACGACTCCAGCAGCGTGAAACCGTCGTCACCGGGCATCTGGATGTCCAGAAAGAGCAGCTCGGGACCCAGCTCGCCGACCCGGGCGCGCGCCTCATCGGCATCCGCCGCCTCACCGACAATCGTGATGTCCGTGTGCTTCGCCAGCAGCCGGCGCAGTTCATTCCGCGCCAAACGCTCGTCGTCGACCAACAGGGCTTTCATGCGGGGAGCGCCGCCTTCTGATCCGTCCGCCGCGCTTTGCGCCCCGGCTCATCCGCGACCCGTGGCGGAACCAGGTCCCGCGCCGCCGGGCCCGATCCCGGACCCAAGGGGACCACCACGTCGGCCACGACCTGGCCCGGCGGATCCTCGCGCAATCTGAGGGAGGCCCGCGCGCCAAAGAGCAATTGCAGCCGCTCGGCGGCGTTGCGCAGGCCGACCCCCGTCGAGTTGCCTTCCGCCGACAGGGAGCCGGGATTCGTGACGCGCAGGCGGAGCTCGTCGTGTTCATCGCGCGCGACAATCGCGATTTCGCCGCCTTCGCGCCGCGGGGTGATGCCATATTTCACCGCGTTCTCGACCAGCGTCTGCAGCAGCATCGGCGGGATGGCCAGGCCGAGCGTGCCCGGCGCAATTTCGAGCCGCACCCGCAGCCGTTCTTCGTGCCGCACCTGCTCGAGTGCGAGATAGTCGTTGACCGTCCGTAACTCCTCCTCGAACGGCACCGTTTCGAGCTGACCCGACTGGAGCGAGTAGCGGAGAATGTTGGCCAACTGGGTCACGGCCTGGCGCGCCCGGTCGGGGTTTTCGTCGATCAGTCCGCGAAGCGAATTGAGCGAGTTGAAGATGAAATGCGGGTTGATCTGGGACTTGAGCGCGCGCAGTTCGGCTTCCTTGACCGCGCTGGTCAGACGCAGTTGTTCGATCTGCAGCCGGTTATAGCGGTCGAACAGGTGATAAAAGAAGTAGATGCAGAGCCAGCCGGCCATCAGCACCGTGCCATTGAACAGGCTCACGCTCAGCACGGCGGCCGGGTGATACTTCGTCGGCCAGGCGCTCTGGAGGAGCCCGTAATAGATGCCATAGCCCACGGCTGACCAGGTGGCCGACAGGAGCAGCGCCATGCCCAGGATGCGCGGGATCAACGGCCGCCAGCTTAATCCATTCCAACCCCACTTGGTGAGCCAGCGCCGGGTGTAATGTGTGATCAACAAACCCTCCGCCACGGTCTGGAAAATGGCCCATTCGACACTCGCGGAATCCTTGTCGCGAAACAAGCCCGTGAACAAAAGCTGCATCAACAGGAAAAACGTCCAGCCCGCGACCTGACACGCCACGTACAGGCGCTCTTTTGCGCGATGCCGGAGGCCGTTGTCGGCGGTCACCGAGATGCCTGGGACGGCGGAATCCATGGGCGGAGACTACATCAAAGAATGTCGCCGGCCGCAAACTTTAGACGGACGGTCTGCGGACAGGATCAGCGGCGGAGTTCAGCCGAACTCGGAACGCCGGTCGGCCACTGCGGGGAGCAGGACATTTCGCAAGAGATGCAGAAGCCTGCTGGCAGGCGATTTCGCGCGCAGACCAGCCCGGGCTTTCCCCGGGCAACATGGTCTGCTGCTTTAATCTGCCATGAATTCCGCCGCCGCCACCCTGCCCCAAACGCTTCTGGAAATCTTCGGCGCCGCTTATCCCGCCGGCCGCCTGGCTGACAGCGCCATCGTGATCGTCGATGCGCAACGCGTCTACGTCGACGGACGTCTGCCGCTTCCGGGCATCGATCCCGCCCTGGCGGAAATCGCCCGTCTGCTCTCCCAGGCCCGTGCCGCCGGCACGCCGGTGATTCATGTCGTGCAACACGGCCGGCCAGGCGGGGCGATCTGCGATCCCAACGGGCCGGACATCGCCATCGCCGATCCCGTCGCGCCGCTGCCTGGCGAGAGCGTCATCATCAAGAAGCTGCCCAGCAGCTTCGCCGGCACCACGCTCGACGCGACGCTCCGGACGCTCGGCCGGAAACATCTCATCGTCGTCGGCTTCATGACCCACATGTGCGTCAGCACCACGGTCCGCGCCGCCCTGGATTCGGGCTATCGCTGCACCGTGATCGCCACCGCGTGTGCCACGCGCGATCTGCCCGACGGCCACGGCGGCGTGATCCCCGCCGATGTCGTCCACCGCGCCCACCTCGCCGCCCGCTTCGCCCGGGTCGTCGAGTCAGTGGACGAAATTCCGGATTAAACCGGCGACCGGCGCCTTAATCTACGGCCGGACAACCTTGAGACCGCAGGATTCAGCAAGCTTCGCCTGCCGTTCGTCGTAGGTCGCCCAAACCGGGTCAAGTCAATCAGTCCGGGATTCTTGAAACGCCGCGCCGCCATCGCGGCAGAATGGGCGTCATGCACGTAAAGCTGACGCAGCGCGGTCAGATCGACGTAGATCTCGTCAATGTTCACCGCGATTCAACCGGTCGATTTCCCGCATGGCCTCTTCCGAAATCGCCTTGGGCATGCGCTTGATCAGCCGCGCGTAGTAGTCGAACGGCTCGGGCTTCTGCTTCTTTTTTTTCGGCGCCTGGTAGGGCCGGATGACGTAGGCGGCCTGGCCACGCTCGGTGACCACAACCTCACCCTCGCGCTCGATCATCGCGCGCACCTTCGGAAACTCGGTCCGCAACTGCCTGATGCTCGCCTTGGCCATGATGTGAAACATGGATGATTCACATCAGGATTCAAGCTTCGGCTGGGCGCCGCCACGAAAAGGTTTAATCAACCACTACCGCGTAGCGTTGACGGTCGATTCGGGCTCTTACAATCCGATCGTCAATTCCATGCAATACGGCGGCCTTCCTCACTTCACGCTCAAATTCGGGTGCTGCCCGCGCACCGATGATGATCCGATTCATTATCGGTGCCCATCCGTGA
>DASRKV010000414.1:0-2457 GCA_035648795.1 Opitutaceae bacterium | reverse complement strand
CGGGAGATAATGTGGAATCGCCCCGGCGAGCTGGTCGACGTGGTAGGGACGTTCCGGACGGGGTCCGATCAGGCTCATTTCGCCGCGGAGCACGTTCCAAAACTGCGGCAGTTCGTCGAGATTCCACCGCCGCATGAACGCCCCGAGGCTCAGCAGGCGCGGATCGCCGGGTTGGGTGCTCACCTGTTCATCGTCCCGCCCGGCCGCTTCCGGCGTCATGCTGCGCAACTTGTAAAGGGTGAAGGCCCGATGCCCGGCGCCCACCCGGGATTGGCGGAAGAAGATCGGACCGGCAGGTGATTCGCGCTTGATGAGCACGGCGAGCAGCGCCACGACCGGCGCGGACAGGGCGAGCCCGACCAGGGAGCCGAAGAGATCCATCCCACGCTTGAGGGTCCGGTTGAAGAGTTTGTTGATGGCCAGATCCTCGACGCCCAGCACCGGCACCCGGCCGAACGTTTGCAGCCGCAGACCGGAGACGAAAATCTGAAACACCGAAGGGATGATCTTCAGCTCGACATAGGAGCGTTCACAAAGCTCCACAAGCCGCGCGAGGTCGGCGCGCGGCAAATCGAGACGTGCCGCGATGAGCACGTCGATCTCGTGGCGCTCCAACAGCGCCGGCAAATCGGCGAAGCCGCCGAGCAGCGGCAGCGCACTGGAGAAGGGAGGATGACTTTGTTGCTCGGCCGGCAGCTCGATGATTCCGACCAGGCGAAAGGGATGCGCGGCGGTCTGTTCAATATCGATCACGAGCGCCTGCGCCTCGGCGGTCCAGCCTAGAAAAGCGACTTGCTGCTGGATCCGGCTGCGCAGCTTCGAAGAAGCGATCAACGCATAAAAGAGATGGCGCCACGCGTAGAGCAACGCCAGCACACCCGCGCAGGCAAACACGACAAACAGCCGCGAGATGGGCGGATTGAACTTCAGCACGAGCGAAACACCGAGATAGGCGAATAACCAGAATGCCGTGCCTTTGAGGATGATGTTCAGCGCCTGATAGCGGCGCAGCAACAGGCGGCTGTCGTAAAGCCCGAGTTGCGCAAAGCCTCCTACCAGCAAGGCGACACCCAGGAAGAGCAGCGGCAGGTAACGTCCAAACGAGGCGTCCGGCACGTCAATACCGAGTTGGCCCAACGCGGAGGCATAACGCAGCCAGTAACCGAGGGCCAGGCCGGCGAAGCTGGCCACCGTGTCCCCGACCAGGAGGATGACCGGCAAGCCGGTGTCGCGCAGATAGGCAGAACGCCGGCGCAACGAAAGCGACATTTTTGAAGCAGGAGACGTCATGGAGAGGTCGGGGCGGGCCGATGATAGTCGTCGATCATGGCTTGAACCGCAGCGCGTTGCAGAGCATGAGCCGTTGCCAGCGCGTCCTGCAACTGCTGATCGGCTCTGGCGCGATCTCCCCGGCGCATGTAAAGTCGCGCCGCTTGGAGATGGTAGAGCGCCGCGTCCGGGGTGCGGGATTGCACCCAGAGGGCCCATGCCAGCGTGTCGTCGGGACGTGGGTCGGCCCAGGCGATGAGCCAGCGCGAGAGGCCCGACGTCGTGCTGGGAAACCAATGCAGGATGCGGGCCGCCGGTGCGTCGGGCCCGGCGGGTGGTGGTGCGACCCGGACCTCGAAATAGAGCCAGGCATGGAGCGCGGCGACAACCGTGGCCGCTCCCAGCATGACCATCCCTCCACTGCCGGCGTAACGCGCCGCATTCCGGGACGCCGGTGGCCTCGGTTCCAAGGTCATCCCGCCGCAAACCCCCATGGCGAGCGCAATCGGCACAAACGCGATGGTATGGTAGTACAAACCGTCGACCAAGCCGGCCGCGGTGCCTGCCGTCAGCAGAGCCGCCCATGGCCACCGGTCGACATTCTCCGGCTGGCCCGTCGCCAGCCTCGGCCTGGTCCAGCCTCGTTTGAGGGCCAGCGCGACGGCCGCCAGCGCGGCGGGTGCGCCGAGCAACCCGAAATCAAGCAGCACCTGCAGCACGAGATTGTGCGGTTGCTGGCCGTCGAGTTTCGGCGTGAGAAATTGATAAGCGTCCGGTCCGTATCCGAGCCATGGCGACTGAAGAAAATGCTGCCAGGCGGCGGGCCAGAATTGCGCCCGGGCCGAGCTGGCCGTGTACACGTCGGTCAACTCGACGGTGCGTTGCGCCGCGTTCCACCAGCCGAGGTACGGTTCGGGCGTCACAAAGATCTGGGCCCACAACAATCCGGCGAGCGCCTGGGTGCCCGCCCAAAAGATCAAGCGGCGGCACGAGGGGCGGTCCGTCCGCCAGCACCAGGCGGTCAGAGCGAGACCGATCGCCAGCACCGGTGCGCGCCCTCCGGACCAGAACAGGCCGCCCCAAATCACGACGCCCGCGGCGAACCAAAGCCCGGCGCGCAGTCGGGCGGTCCGTGGTAGTCGCACGAGCAGCGCGGTGCATGCGATGGCCGCCAACAATGCGTGATAG
>DASRKV010000413.1:0-8732 GCA_035648795.1 Opitutaceae bacterium | reverse complement strand
TACCTGGCGGAAGATGGGTGGGATCGTTCGATGGGCCGGCTCCAAGCCGAGGCCGACCACCTCTCGATCAGATTCTGATGGCCGGGCGTCGCGGGGAATGTCGGCGGAGCGCCGGGCGGAGGGATAGGCATTCGATCCGATCGGGCGCGGGCATGCCGACGCCTTGCTGGGCCGGGCTTTGCTTTTCGACTCAAGTCGCCTAGGCTTGGTGAATCTGTCGCACCCGATGCGCATTGAGCGTGACTCCATGGGCGAGCTGCCGGTTCCGGACGACGCCCTTTATGGCGCTTCGACCGGGCGGGCCGTGCTCAACTTTCCCATCAGCGGCCGCCCGATGCCCGCCGCGTTCATCCACGGGCTTGGGCTGGTCAAGGCTGCTTGCGCCATCGCCAATGAAGACCTCGGCCTTCTGAGCGCCGAGAAGAGCGGGCTCATCCAACGGGTGGCTCAGGAGATCGTCGACGGGAAACTGGATGCCCACTTTCCGGTCGATGTCTTCCAAACGGGCTCCGGGACCTCGTCGAACATGAACATCAATGAGGTCATCGCGAACCGGGCCAGCCAGCTCAGCGGCCAGCCGCTCGGGTCGAAGAAGCCGCTGCATCCGAACGATGACATCAATCTCGGCCAGTCGTCGAACGACATCGTTCCGACGGCCCTTCATGTCAGCGTTGCCGTGGCGCTGAAAAGCCAACTGGCGCCGGCGCTGGAGGAACTCGCCGCCGCCCTCGAGGCGAAAGCGGTTGAATTTCGCGACGTGGTCAAGATCGGACGCACGCATCTGATGGACGCGACGCCCCTGACGTTGGGACAGGAGTTTTCGGGTTACGCCGCCCAGGTTCGCAAAGCGGTCGCACGGGCCCAGAAGGCGGTGGCGGCGCTCGGCGAGCTGGCCGTCGGTGGCACGGCGGTCGGCACCGGTCTCAACTGTCACCCGGAGTTCCCGTCCCGGGTCTGCCGCATCCTGTCCCAATGCACGGGGCTTTCCTTTCGCGAAGCGGACAATCATTTCGAGGCGCAAGGAGGCCGGGACGATTGCGTGGAAGTCGCCGGCCACCTTGTCACCATTGCCGCCAGCCTGACGAAAATCGCGAATGATCTCCGCCTGATGGGATCCGGCCCGCGCGCCGGCTTCGCCGAAATCCGGCTCCCGGTCACGCAGCCCGGTTCATCCATCATGCCCGGCAAGGTCAATCCGGTGATGAGCGAGATGCTGGGGCAGGTCTGCATTTACACAACCGGCCTCGCGAACATGGTGGTGATGTGCGGGCGCGGCGGCCATTTCGAACTGAATGTGACGATGCCGCTCATTGCCCACGCCCTGCACGAGTCGATCGCCTGTCTGGCGAACGGTTGCCGTGTCTTCGCGCGCCGGTGCGTTGCCGGAATCGAGGCCGACCCCGCGCGCTGCCGGGAGCTGACGGAACGATCGCTCATGCTGGTGACTGCGCTCAATCCGCTCATCGGTTATGACGCCGCGGCGTCGGTGGCCAAGCAGGCTTTCAGTCAGAACAAGACCCTCCGGGAGGTCGTATTGGAGCGGGGCCTGCTTGACGCGGCGACCCTTGACCGGGTCCTCGCTCCCGAATCGATGACCCAACCGGGCGGAGATGTCCGCGGTGGCGGCGGCTGAACCGGACGTGCGCCGGCGCCGGAAATGCGGTAAGATGCCGGCATGCCGGTCATTCATCATCATCTCTCCATCGCCACCCGCGGCCCGGGCACCTACGAGATCACCGACCAGTGCGCCGCGGCGCTTCAGCGGAGCGGCCTGCGCCAGGGTGTGCTGACGGTGTTTTGCCAGCACACGAGTTGCAGTCTCGTGCTGATGGAAAACGCGGATCCGACGGCGCGGCGGGACCTGGAGGCGTGGCTGGACCGCCTCGTGCGCGAGGACGATCCCCATTTTAAACACACGCTGGAGGGGTCCGATGACATGCCGAGTCACGTCAAGATGGCCCTCACCCGGACCAGCGAAACCGTGCCGTTTGCGGACGGCCAGCTCCTGCTCGGAACCTGGCAGGGCATTTTCCTGTGGGAGCACCGCCGGGCGGCCCATACGCGCACCGTTGTCCTGACCCTGATGGGCGAGTAATCGTTACGTCTTCGGCGCGGCGTGGGCGGCGGCGCACGCGTTGGTGAAGAAATCGTTGCCCTTGTCGTCCACGAGGATGAACGCCGGGAAGTCCTGGACTTCGATCTTCCAGACGGCCTCCATGCCGAGCTCCGGGTATTCGAGCAGCTCGACCTTGCGGATGTTCTCCTTCGCGAGGACGGCCGCGGGGCCGCCGATGGAGCCGAGATAAAAGCCGCCGAATTTCTTGCACGCGTCGGTCACCTGTCGGCTGCGATTGCCCTTGGCGATCATGACCAGCGAGCCGCCGAGCGACTGGAAGAGCTCGACGTAGCTGTCCATGCGCCCTGCGGTGGTCGGACCGAAGGAGCCGGAGGCGTACCCCTTGGGCGTCTTGGCCGGACCCGCGTAGTAGACCGGGTGCTGCCGGAAGTACTCGGGCAGGCCCTGGCCCGCGTCGACGCGCTCCTTGAGTTTGGCATGGGCAATGTCGCGCGCGACGACGATCGTGCCGTTGAGCGAGAGCCGGGTGGTGACCGGATAGCGGGTCAGCTCGGCGAGTATCTCCGGCATCGGTCGATTGAGATCGAGGCGGACGATGTTCTCCTCGCGAACGACGCGGTCGCGATCCGGAATGAAGCGGCCGGGATTGGGCTCGAGCTGTTCCAGCCACAGCCCGTCCCGGTCGATGCGGGCTTTGATGTTGCGATCGGCCGAGCAGGACACGCCGACGCCGACCGGGCAGGACGCGCCGTGCCGCGGCAGGCGGATGATGCGCACGTCGAGGGCGAAATGCCGGCCGCCGAACTGGGCGCCGATGCCGCACGCCTGCGCGGCCGCGAGGATCCGGCCCTCCAGCTCGACATCGCGAAAAGCCTGGCCCAGCTCGTTGCCTTTGGCCGGCAGGCCGTCGAGGTATTTCGCCGACGCAAGCTTGACCGTCTTCAGGCAGGCTTCGGCGGAAGTCCCGCCGATCACCACAGCGAGATGATACGGCGGGCACGCGGCGGTCCCGAGATATTTCATCTTGTCGACGATGAATGCCTCCAGGCTTTTCGGGTTCAGCAGCGCCTTGGTCTCCTGGTACAGGAAGGTCTTGTTGGCCGAACCGCCGCCTTTGGCGACGAAGAGGAAATCGTAGCTGGCGCCCTCGACGGCGTAGAGATCGATCTGAGCCGGCAGGTTGGTGCCGGAGTTGATCTCCTGATACATGTTCAGGGGAACGGTCTGCGAGTAGCGGAGATTCTCCTCGGTGTAGGTCTGGTAAATGCCCTTGGACAGGTACTCGGCGTCGTTGGCGCCGGTCCAGACCTGCTGGCCCTTCTTCGCGACGACGGTCGCGGTGCCCGTGTCCTGGCAGAACGGCAGCACGCCCTCCGCCGAGATCTCGGCGTTGCGCAGCAGGGTCAGGGCGACATAGCGATCGTTCGCCGAAGCCAGCGGGTCGTCGAGAATCGCCGCCACCTGTTTGAGATGCTTCTCGCGAAGCAGGAACGAACAATCGCGCATCGCCTGGTGCGCGAGGTAGGCGAGGGCTTCAGGCTCCACTTTGAGGATCTCCCGGCCGTCGAACGTACTCGGGGCGACGAAATCCTTCGTGAGGTGGCGATAATGGGTCGCATCCTGACCGAGGGGGAAAGGCTCTTGATAGCGGAACGGAGGGACGGGCATGACGCAGGTACGTTAGGTGATCGGGGCGAATAATCCTGTAGAAAACACCGCGGGCGAGCGGAATTAGCCGTGGTTGCGGCAAATATTAGGCCGCCCGCGAATTCGTGGTTGAGGCAACGCCCGGCCTCGCCGCCGGAAACGCGGCAGGCGCGCCCGGCGGGCCGCCTCACAACAACTTCATCTTGGGCAGGTCTTGGACGTCGACCAACCCGACCGGCCGGCCGGTGTCATCGACCGCGATGAGGTCGTCAATCTTGAACCGGTCGAAAATCCGCAATGCTTCCACGGCGAGCGCGTCGCAATGGACCGTTTTCGGCGTGCGGGTCATGAAGCGGTGAACCGGCTGGGAAAGAAAATCGGGACTGTTCAGGATGTGGCGGCGAAAATCGCCGTCGGTCAGGATGCCGGTGAGTTTGCCCGAGGTTTCATCGACGAGGGCGATGGAGCCGGCCTTCGCCTTGGTCATGCCGAGAATCGCATCCTGCACCGTGTGCTGGTCCGGCATCACCGGAAGGCGCTCGCCGACGCGCATGATGTCCTTCACCTTCAGCAGCAGGGCGGTGCCGAGGTTGCCCGCCGGGTGGAGGCGCGCAAAATCCTCGCGCGTGAAGCCACGGCGCTCCAGCAGCACCATGGCGAGCGCGTCGCCGAGGGCGAGGGCCGCGGTCGTGCTGGCCGTGGGCGCGAGCCGTAGCGGGCACGCTTCGCGGGGAACGCGATAGAGCAGCCTCAGATCGGCTCCTTTGGCGAGTTCCGAATCCGGATTGCTCGTCAGCGCGACAAGGGTGAGCTCAAACCGCTTCAACATCGCCAGCAACCGCAGCATCTCCGCGCTCTGGCCGCTGTTGCTGAGGAGCACGGCCAGATCGCCCGCCGCACACAGGCCAAGGTCGCCATGCAACGCCTGCGTGGCGTCGAGAAAACAGGAGGTCACACCGGTGCTGTTGAACGTGCCGGCGAGCTTCTGGGCGATATGGGCCGACTTGCCGACCCCGCTGAAAATCAGTTTCCGGCCGGCCCCCTGCGCTGCCTCGATCGCCTGCACTACCGCCACGAACGACTCGTCCAAAGCCTCCGCCGTGGCTTGGAGCGCCTCCATTTCGATCCGGATGTACTCGCGGCCGCGGGCGAGGGCGGATTGAGCGTCGGGCGTCATTTAGGATTTGTGTTGGAAATGCGCGTGCGGTGAACTTAGTCCCCAATTTTCCGCATTCAATCCCATTCCCGAGCCTCCATGCCGCGACTGTTTCGCGTCCTCGAACTGCCAGGCGCGCTGCTGTGGCTGTCCCTGCTCCTGCTGGCGGGTTGTGATGGCGCCGACCGCCTCGCCTTGGGCACGGAGACGAACGAACCGTACTACCGGCAGGCTGACCAGTTGAAGCGGCAGGGGCGTTACCAGGAGGCGCTCACCGCCTATCTCAAGGTCGTCGAGAAGCGGAACGAGGATGCGCCGGAATCGCATCTGGAGGCGGGGCTGATCTACCAGCAATATCTCAAGGATCCGATCTACGCGATCTACCATTTCCGCAAGTATCTCGAATTGGAGCCGAATTCCCGGCAGGCGGATCTCGTGCGGCAGCGGATCGATGCCGCGATGCGTGATTTTGCGCGCACGCTGCCCGCCCGGCCGCTGGAGGACCAGACACTGCGGCTTGACCTGATGGGCCGGATCGACGACCTCCAAAAACAGAATCTCGATCTCAAGGAGGAAATCGCCCGGCTGCACCAGGGTGCGACGGATCCGGGCGGAGACTCTGGGACGGTCATGATTCCGGTGCCGGAATCCGCTCCGCCCCCCGCGGTCACCCGCAATTCCTTGTTCAATTCGCCGCCGGCCGCCGCCGCGGCGCGGCCGGTCCAACCCGTCGAACGACCGGCGGTTCCGGCAGCCAAACCGCCGCCCATAGCCGGCCGCACGCATGTGGTCACCCAGGGCGAAACGCTCTACAAGATCGCCCAACGCTATTATGGCAGCGGCGCGAAATGGCCCGCGATCCTCGGTGCCAACCGCGACGTGCTGAAAAACGAAAACGCGGTGCGGGCCGGGATGACGTTAAAGATCCCGTAGCCGGGCGGTGCGTCAAATTCTCGTGGCCGCGAGCGCGAGCGAGCGGGGAACCCATTGCCCCGTGCCGGGCAAGCGCCCCGCTTACGGACAATACTCGGCCCAGGTACTGCTGGTTTCCGTGACCCGCACCCGCTCGATGCGCACCCCGGCCGGCAAGGCGTGATGGGTGGCCGGATTCAGCGTTGCCTCGGCCAGCCGACGCTTCAGCTCCTCGAACACCGTCCGGGCCATGACCTCGCTGGTCGGATCGGTCTTCTCAAACGGAATCACCCGATCGCCGTAAGTCTCACGGTAAAATGCGAACTGGGGGTCATTGGTATTGATGCACAACGCATGATCCCACGCTTCGAGGAAGGTCGTGAGCGCTTTCTTGATCGCGCCGAAGTCACAGACCATGTCGTTGGCATCGAGCTCATCGGCCGCCAGCACCACTTCCACCTTCCGGCTGTGACCGTGCGGAAAGCGGCACTTTTCCGGGTGCTTGGAGAGCAGGTGCCCGCTCTCGATTTCGAAGCTCTTGCAGATGCGAAAAGGCATGGACGGTGGCGAGTGCCGCAAAAAACCGGCCAAAGCGCAAGCGTCGGTCACACCGTCTTCGAGAACCGGCGCGGCCCCTTCTCCAGATACGCATCGAACCGCATGGCGATGATGCGGATGAGCAGCGCCCCGACTCCCGTAACGACGAAACCCTCCGCGGTGCGCTGCAGCAGGCCGTCGGCTTCGAGGTCGGCCAGGGATTCGATCTCGCGGGCAAACTTGGCGGCGAAATCCACCCCGAGCCGGCGCGAGAGGTCCGTGTAGTCAATCCGCCGGTCGCACATGATCCGCATGATCACCTGCCGGCGGATGCAGTCCTCCTCGCTCAGCAGCAGGCCGCGCTCGAGCGGCAGGCGGTCCGCGTCCAGCGTCGCGTAGTAGTCCGGCAGTTCCTTCAGGTTCTGCCGGTAGGAATCGCCCGTTTGCGAGATGGACGACATGCCGAATCCGTAGATCGAAACCCCCGCATGGGTGCTGTAGCCCTGGAAGTTGCGCTGCAGCGTGCCCTCGCGCTGGGCCACGGCCAGTTCGTCATCGGCCCGGGCAAAATGATCCATGCCGATGTACACCATCCCGGCGGCGGTCAGCTTCCGCACGGCCGTCGCAAGCATCTTCAGCTTTTCCTCGGTGGAGGGAAGATTCGCCTGTTTTTCGAAGATGCGTTGGGACGGCTTGATCCAGGGAACATGCGCGTAACTGAAGACCGCCAGACGGTCGGGCCGCAGCGTCAGCACGTCGTCAATCGTGCGGGCGAACGAGTCCGCGGTCTGGTGCGGCAGGCCGAAGATCAGGTCCACACTGATCGAGTGGTAACCCTCGTCCCGCATCCAGTCGAACGCCTGGCGGTTGACGTCCATCGGCTGCAGGCGATGGACGGCGAGCTGCACCTCCGGGTTGGTATCCTGGACTCCCAGCGAGGCGCGGTTGCATCCGAGCTCGCGGAACGCGCGCACGTGGTCCCGGGTGATGCGGCGCGGGTCGACTTCCACGCTGTTCTCGGAGTCGGCGGCAAACTGGAACCGGGAATGAATCGCCCCGCCGAGCCGCCGGATCACCGCCGGCGGGAGAAACGTGGGGGTGCCGCCGCCGAAATGCATCTGCGCGACGCGCCGGTCCGCGTCGAGCAGCGGCTCGACCAGCGTCATTTCTTTTTCAAGATATCCGACGTAATCGGAGGCCGCATCGCGTTTCAGCGTGATCACCGTCGTGCAGCCGCAAAACCAGCACAGCGTCTCGCAGAACGGCAGGTGAAAATAAAGCGAGAGCGGGCGCCGGGCGTCCTGGTTGTCCCGGCGGATGGCCTCGACCAGCGCCCCGGCCGGCGTCGTCTCCGTGAATTGCGGCGCCGTCGGATAGGAAGTGTAGCGCGGCCCCGGGACGTTGTATTTCCGCACCAGCTCGAGATCGAACTCGGCGGCAGCCGGCGGCGTTCCGGGAAGGGGACTGGGCGCAATCATGATCGAAGGGAAACGGCTGCCAACATTGCGGGCCTTGGATCGTTTGGCGAGGCCGGATCAGGCGGCCGGCGGAATCACCGCGGGCGATCTGGTTGCTAACCGTAGTCCGCCCGTCCGCCGGTGCAAACCCGGCCTGCGAAAACCCCGCCGTCTACCACTTCTGCATCTTTTGAAGCATCGCCTCGTACAGTGCCGGCAGCGTGGATCGGAGGTGAGCCACGCCCGCCTCGCTGGGACCGCCGGGATGAGCCACCCGGTTCACCACCTCCGACGCGTCGGCGCCATCGGATTCCTGGAGAAGGAGGGTCCCCAGCATGGTCTCCCGCACCATACGCCGGCACAAATCGCGATCGTAGCCCCGGCGCGCCGCCATGAGGTCAGCCAGAAGTTCCAGCATGGTGGCATAGAGGGCGGGTCCACAACTGCACAACGCTGAGTAGAACGCGATTTCCTCCGGCGGAAGCACATGGACCGAGCCGACGGATGCCAGGGCGTCGAAGACGAGCCGGCGGTCGGACTCGCTGAGCGTTGGAGCGTAACTGAGCGCCGTGACTCCCTGCCGGACCGGCATATTGACATTGGGAAGGCATTCAGCCCAGCGGTCGGTGAATCGGACGAGAGGGACTCCGATCACGCAGGTGACCAGCAACGGTCGCTGCTGGCGGATCAGATCCTTGTTCGCCTCTAGGATCTGCAGGGCATCCGGCGGCTTGGTCCAGAGAAAGACCAGTTCACATTGGCGCAGCACCTCCGCTTCAGACGAACCCAGCCGAAGCGTCGGCACCTGCGCCGCCACGATCCGGGCCTTGGACGGCGTGCGGTTGTAGGCATAGAGTCCGCCGGTATGGCCCGACCGGTCGATTCCCCGGGCGAGCGCCGAACCGAGGCGCCCTAAGCCGATGATGCCGATTCTTGTATTCATTTG
>DASRKV010000412.1:0-12556 GCA_035648795.1 Opitutaceae bacterium | reverse complement strand
GATCCGGGCGCCTTTTTGGATCTCCACGAAGGTCCCGATCTTCGTCTCATCGCCGATTTCGCAGCCATACAGATTGACGAAGCCGAAAATACGGACGCCGGTGCCAAGCCTCACATCCGGGGCGATCTGTTGATTCGGCTGGACGAGCATGGCGGAGGAAAATGGGGAAACTGGGAAATCGTTTAAGAAAACGACAGAAAAAAGGAAGTTATTGGAAGAAAACGGCTTAGCGCGGCGGAGCCGCCGCCAAACCCACCAATTGGTTTCCTCACCGCACGGTCCGCCAAGGGTACCAGGGCAGGGTTTGGAGCCAATCTCCCCACGCCTTTGGGAGCTTCACGTCCGTTGCGCGGGGCGCCTCTTCTTGCCTGGCCCCAGGCTCCGTCTGACGACTACATGGGCATCCCGATCACTCTCGCGGGCTCGCCATTGCTGCCAGGCTGAACGGGCGTCACGGTTGGTGCGACCGGCAAGGGATATCCCGGGCGGGAATGCCGGGGATCGCGCCCGGCGGAAAAATCGACCGGCGCCCCATTCTTCTTCAGCGACTCGGACGATGCCTCCAGGATCTGGACAACCTCCAAACCCTTGGACCCGCTCGTCAACGGCGTAACCTTGTCCCTGACACAGCTCAGAAAATGCTGGCACTCGGTCTTCAGCGGCTCGTCCTGCTTGATGTACGGGCTGTACATGTCGCCATAGTGATAGGCGTATTGAAATTCCGCGAAGGTGTCATAGTGCGGCGGCCGGTCGACCCGGACGTCGTAGATCTTGATCTTTTCTTGCGGGGCGACGTCGTCATAAACGATCATCCGCTTGCTGCCGACGATCGTCATGTCCCGGATCTTTCGTGGATCGAGCCAGCTGCTGTGGATCATGGCCGACCGGTCCTTGGTGAATTGCAGGCTCATGGACGTCACGTCCTCGATCCCGGGGGTGATATGGGCTGCGCCCCGGCAGTTGATGCTGGAGGGCCTTTCCTGCATGATGTATTGAATGATGGAGAGATCGTGCGGGGCCAGGTCCCAGGCGACATTGATGTCTTTTTGAAAGAGGCCCAGATTGAGGCGGCGGGCGGCGATGTACCGGATTTCGCCGATGTCGCCCCGGTCCACGATCTCCTTGATTTTCCGAACGGCGGCCGAGTAGAGAAATGTGTGGCCGACCATCAACACCAGCCCCTGTTGTCGGGCGATCTCGATCAGCTCTTCGCACTCGGCGGTGGAGCAGGCCAGCGGTTTTTCGATCAGGGTGTGTTTTCCGGCCAGAAGGCTCGCCTTGGCCATCGGAAAATGCAGCTTCACCGCGGTCGCCACGACGATGGCGTCCAGGCTGGCGCCGTTGAGCAAATGCTCGAACCTGGTTTCTCCCTCGACCTCGGGATACAGCGAGCGGAGATGTCTCAGGCGATCCTCGCTGAGGTCGCACATCATCTTCATGGAACAGTCCGGCAAGGATCGGAAGTTCCGCACAAGGTTTGGGCCCCAGTAACCGCAGCCGACCACGCCGATGTTGGTGGGATGTTTCATATGATTTTCTGCGAGGCACGGTTCTTTGGTTTGAGTGGAACGAACATTGCTTCAGAGGTTGTGTCTCCGGCCGGCGAACCGGCGGGCGGAGCTGACGCCGCCGCTGCCTTCCGGCCTTTCCGCACGTCGCGGATCTGCCACAGCAGGGTGGGCACCGTCAGGAAGATGATCTTCAGATCCAGCCGCCAGTCCCGGTTCCTGGCGTATTGAACGTCCAGCCGGATCATCTGTTCAAACGTGAGCCAGTTCTTGCCCGACACCTGCCAGAGCCCGGTCAAGCCGGGAAAGGTGTCGAACCGGGCCTGCTGCCAGGGCAGGTACTTCTCATATTCGTACGGCAGACAAGGGCGGGGCCCGACCACGCTCATCTCGCCCCGGAGGACGTTGATGACCTGCGGCAGTTCGTCGAGACCCGAGGCGCGCAGGAGCCAGGCGCCGGGAATCAGCCGGGAATCGTGCTGGGCGTCCATCTTCACCATCGGCGCATTGGAGCGGATCAGATAGTCGAGATGCGTCTGGTGCACGCTCGTGTCCGCGCCGCATTTCATGGTGCGGAACTTGTAGCACATGAACCGCCGGCCGCGATAGCCGACGCGTTCCTGCCGGAAGAAGACTGGTCCAGGCGACGCGATTCTGGTCACCACCGCCATCAGCGCGGCCAACAGGACTAGGACCGGCAGCGCGATGAGGCAGCAGCCGACATCGATGGCGCGCTTCCAGCCCGGCAGTTGATCCGGGAGGCGGTCGGCAGTCGGCCGGCTAAAGGAGCGATTGCTTGCAGCATTCATGGGAGGAAGAGAGGGTCAAGGAGCCGGCCGGGGCCGGTGGAGACAGGACGGTGCCGGCTCGGCACCGCGCGGAATCCGGTCGGGGTTCAGCCGACGCGGACGAGTTGCGAGCGGCTGATCATCAGTCTGG
Organism: Opitutaceae bacterium; assembly: GCA_035648795.1. Lineage (GTDB taxonomy): Bacteria > Verrucomicrobiota > Verrucomicrobiia > Opitutales > Opitutaceae > Fen-1467. The sequence goes on along the minus strand of DASRKV010000412.1, from coordinate 10,109 downwards.
CGCCGCATTCCAGGATCGAAAGCAGGACGGCGACCCGGTCGCTGTCGTTCGTTTCGTGGAGAATGACCGCTTGCAGGCCCTGCATCGGCCCGTCCGTGATTTCCACCCGGTCGCCGGGAGCCAAGCAGGGCTGCAGGGTGATGATGTCGACCGCCTCGCCGGCCCAGCTTTTCAGCTCCTCGATCAAGCCATCGCCCACGATGGCCGGGCGTTCGCCAAAACTGACCACATCGATGACGTCCGGCGCGTACCGCACCGCCCGATAGTACTCGCCGAGGTCGAACCGGCAGAACAGATACCGCGGAAACAGCGGGCGGGTCACGATGCGGCGGACACGACGGATCGTTTTCTGGCGTTTCAGACGGGGAAAATAGGTTTCGAGACCGAGCATCGCTTGCAGATACATCGCGCTCTGGTTTTCCTTCACCGGCCGGGTATGGATGCAATACCAGTTCATGGTCGTTGGTTTTTCACCGCTGTTTGTATGCGCGCTGCCGCCATCTCGGTGCCTTCCCGCTGTTTGCCGGAAGGTACCGATTGAGTTGAATATACGAAAGTCTAAGCACCGGCACGTCCTCTGGCCCCGCGGCCAGTCTTAAGCACTCACACGATCTTTCCCATGGTCCTGACAATTGTTGCTGGCGGTCGTGTTGGCCCCGTGGCCGAAATGGGATGGAAATCATCACCGGCGCCTGGGCGCCCGATTCCGTGGTTCCGGGCGGCTCCGTCCCGGGGCGCCTGGCCGTTCCTGTAACCTGAAGCGCCCGGCCGGGCGAGTTCGCGCGATCCGGCGGCCGGCATCGCCGCATCGGCGGCGGGGAAGAATGCCGCGGTGAGCCTGCAATCCACGCTGCTCAGCCCGGCTCGTTCACCAACCGTCCGGCCAGCGGCGGCGAAGATCGCCCAATGCCGATTCCGACTCGGAGAAAAGGGCATTGCGGGGTGTTCAATGGTCTGCATCGGGTGTCTAGCGGTATGCGAGGAGTGTGGTGAAGTAGGGCGAACCCCCCAGTATTGCAAGCTAATATCGCTAATTCCGACGTTTTCGTATCACCTTCCTGCAGAGTGACAAGCGGACCAGCATGTTCCGTCTAGAAATCAAGTTTGGCCTGAAAAAAAATTGCATCATGTTATAGGATAATGACCTAGGCAATTACACTCACCCTTCCATCTTAAATAATTCAAATACCACCCTTGTCGGAAATCAAGACACTCTAATAACCATGCTTAAGTGCTGAATTACCTGAATGATAGGGAGTTGTAGGTATTTCGGCAGAGCGCGCTGTCGGAAAATGTTACAGTCGCGTGAATTCGCGTCCGCGCGGCCTGTATTCAAGACTCAATTACACGCGTCGCGTCCGCATGAAATCTGCGGTCGGGCGCGGATTACCGGGCGATGAGCTTGAGGAACTCGTCGTTGGTCTTCGTCTTCGAAAGCCGGCCCACCATGGTTTCGGCGGCCTCTTCGATCTTGAGCGGGACCAGGGCCCGGCGGAAGAAATGAATGCCCTCAAGCCGTTTCGGGTCGATGAGCAGTTCCTCCTTACGCGTGCCGGACGCGGCGATGTTGATCGCCGGCCAGATGCGCATCTCGGCGCACTTGCGGTCGAGGACCATCTCCATGTTGCCGGTGCCTTTGAACTCCTGAAAGATCACCTCGTCCATGCGACTCCCCGTATCGACCAGGATCGAGGCGATGATGGTGAGCGAACCGGCCTCCTCCGTCTTGCGGGCGGCGGCAAAAAGCTGGCGCGGCTTCTCCAGCGCGCGCACGTCCAGGCCGCCGGAGCCGGTGCGGCCGGAGTTGCGCTGGGTGTTGTGGGCGCGCGCGAGCCGCGTGAGCGAATCGAGCAGCAGGACCACGTCCCTGCCCGCCTCGACCATGCGCTTGGCGCGTTCGATGCAGAGATCGGCGATGCGCAGGTGACTCTCGACATTCTCGTCGTTGGAGGAAGCCCATACTTCGGCAGGAACGCTGCGTTTGAAATCGGTGACCTCCTCGGGTCGCTCGTCCACCAGCAGGATCATCACGTGGCACTCGGGGTGATTCTCCAGCACGCCGAGCGCGATGTCGCGGAGCAGCGTGGTCTTGCCGGCGCGCGGCGGGGAGACAATCAAGCCCCGCGTCCCTTTGCCGAGGGGGCAAAACAGATCCATCGCGCGGGTCGTCATGCGATGGTCCTTCATCTCGAGCTTCAGTTGCTCCAGGGGCGTGATGGTCGTCAGTTGGGTGAAGTCCGGCAGCCGCCGCCGCGCATCGATGTCCAGGCCGTCGACCTTCTCGATGAAGCGAACCTTGGGGTTGGGAAAGCGTTCGTCCGGGGTGGCGGTGGCAGTAATGACGCTGCCCTGCTGCAGCTTGAAGCGGCGGATCAATTCGCGGGGGACGAAGGGGTCGCTCGGCCGGTGTTTGCCGTTGCGCGAAATATCCAGCAAGGTGCCGGCCTTGTTGTTGTCGAGGTCGAGAATGCCTTCGACGCGCACGACATTCTCGGGAGGCGTGGCGAGGGTGGCGGAGGGCGCCGGGGCAGCCGTGGCGGGCGGCGTCGGATTGTTTTCCATAATGTTCGAGAAAAACCCCCGTCCGCTTGAGACCAAGCTAACCTTGCATTGTGTAGGGACCATGATGCAGCGCCCAACCCACAACTCAGGTTACCTGTGACCGATTCAACGATTACCTCAGTGTCTCGTGAGGGCAGAGTATTCAAGCCCTCGGCCGAGTTCAAAGGCCAAGCAAACCTCGGAAGTTTCGCCTCATACCGTAAGCTTTATGCGGAGTCTGTCAACGCTCCAGAAAAATTCTGGGCGCGGCAGGCGAAAGAAAATCTTCTGTGGCACAGGCCCTTCAAGTCGGTTCTCGAATGGAAGCTGCCGCATTCCAAGTGGTTCTCCGGAGGGTACTTGAATCTGTCGGAGAATTGTCTCGATCGCCACCTGGGCACGCACCGGGAGCACAAGGCGGCGATTATTTTCGAGGGTGAGCCGGGCGATGTCCGCACCCTGACGTACCGGCAGCTTCATCGCGAAGTCTGCAAGTTCTCCAACGTGCTCGTGTCGCTCGGTCTGAAGAAAGGCGACCGGGCGGCCATCTACCTGCCGATGGTCCCGGAAGCCGCGGTGGCCATGCTCGCGTGCGCGCGGCTCGGCGTGGTCCACACCGTGATCTTTGGCGGATTCAGTTCGGAAGCGATCAAGGATCGGGTGAACGACTGCCAGGCCAAGCTCATCATCACCGCGGACGGGGGCTGGCGCCGGGGCCGCGTCATCGAACTCAAGGCAAGTGTCGATCGCGCCTTGCCCAACACACCCAGCGTGCAGCACGTGATTGTGCTGAAGCGCTGTGCGAACGAAGTGGTCATGACCGCCGGGCGCGACCAGTGGTGGCACGAGGTCATGAGCCAGGCCTCCGATGTCCATCAGGCTCGGGCGCACGAGTCGGAAACGCCGCTTTTCATCCTCTATACCAGCGGCTCGACCGGAAAACCCAAAGGCGTCCTCCACACCACGGCCGGCTATCTGCTGGGGGTGACGTTGACGACCAAGTACGTCTTCGACCTCAAGGATACCGACGTCTACTGGTGCACCGCGGATATCGGCTGGGTGACCGGCCACAGCTACGTCGTGTATGGCCCGCTCGCCAACGGCGCCACCGTGTTGATGTACGAGGGGGCGCCGAATCATCCTGCGCCCGACCGTTTCTGGGAGATCATCGACCGCCACAGCGTCAGCATTTTCTACACCGCGCCCACGGCCATCCGGGCCTTCATGCGCTGGGGCGACGACCACGTGAAGCGTCATCATTTGCGGTCGCTTCGCCTGCTCGGCACGGTGGGGGAACCGATCAATCCGGAGGCGTGGATGTGGTATCACCGCACCATCGGGCGGAAACGCTGTCCGATTGTGGACACCTGGTGGCAGACCGAGACCGGCGCGATCATGGCCACACCGCTCCCCGGGATCACTCCAACCAAGCCAGGCTCGGCCACCCTGCCGTTTTTCGGCGTCGTGCTCCAGGTCGTCGACGAAGAAGGTCGCGAGGTCCCGCGCAACACCGGCGGGAAGCTCGTGATCACCCGGCCCTGGCCATCGATGTTGCGGACGCTCTGGGGCGACGACGAACGCTACCGGCGGCAGTATTGGAGCGAGGTTCCGGGCGCCTATTTCACCGGCGATGGCGCCCGGCAGGACAAGGACGGATATTTCTGGATCGTCGGCCGGATCGACGACGTGCTGAACGTTGCCGGCCATCGCATCGGCACGGCCGAGGTGGAGAGTGCGCTCGTTTCGCACCCGGCGGTGGCCGAGGCAGCCGTCGTGGGCCGCCCCGATGACCTCAAGGGCCAGGCGATGGTGGCCTTTGTCACGCTGAAATCGCATATCACGCCGGCGGAAGCGCTGAAAGAGGAACTGCGCAACCACGTGGCCCGGGAGATCGGTGCGCTGGCCAAGCCCGACAACATTCGTTTCGCAGCGGGGTTGCCGAAAACCCGCTCGGGAAAAATCATGCGCCGCATCCTCAAGGAAATCGCCGCGGGCGGCGGCGTGAAGGGCGACACCAGCACGCTCGAGGATTTCTCGGTCGTGGCCACCCTCCAGCAGGAGGAGTAGGGCGGAGGAGAAATATCGCTTGCGGACGCGCCGGGGTGGTTGCCCGATCGGAACCATTCCCGATGTGTGCGCCCGTCCACCGGTCTCGGCTCATCCGCAGATTGCCAGCTGCGCCCGACTCCACCTCCAGCGCCGTGGCGCCGGTCTCAGCCGGATCCATGCAGTCGGGGCGATTCTCGTACGCAGCTCCACTGACTGTCCGGCGCGGCGTTGTAGGGCGGGGTCACCGTACCCCGCCGTTGGAGTTTGGCCAATTTCCGGTAGGGCGGGGTCGCCGTGGCCTCCGAAGCCTTCGCGAGGGAGGCCGGACCCCGCCTCGCTCGGCAAAACGGCGGGATTCGGCGATCTCGCCCCACATCCGACTGCATCGTTGCGGTTTAGCTGGACTAATGCATCTGCGGTGGGGCGGCTTGTCCACAAGACGCCGCTCGCGCGCAGGCGGCTTCACGCTCATCGAACTGCTCGCGGTCGTGGCGGTGGTGACGATTCTCAGCGGGTCGGTCTTGGGCATGGTGCGCGGTGTGCACGAGCGCGTCGCCGGGGCCCGGGCGAAAGCCGAACTGGCCGTCCTGGCCCAGGCGATCGAAGCCTGGCGCGGCCAGTATGGCGACTACCCGGCAACCGCCGATGGGGCGGAGCTCTATGAGTCGTTGACCGGCCGACGCGGGCCGCAGCACGACGCCCTCGATCCGCCGGGGCGCACCTTCCTCGAGGCCGGGCGTTTTTCCTTGAAGGCTCCGGATGCAGCGGCGCCGGGCAATGTCCTGCTCGATCCGTGGGGCCAGCCGTACCACTACGTCTACTTCACGCGCTTGCTGGGCGGCCGCCTGGTGTCGGGCTATGCCTTGTTCTCGGGCGGCCCCGATGGATGCGTCAAACCGGACGATCCCCCGGTCGCCGGAGCCACGGCGGGCGAGCCGGACCTGACCGCGCCCGAAAACGCCGACAACTTCTATTCGCGCCAATGAAACGCCTGCCGCGCCTCGCTGGTTTCACCTTCCTTGAATTGCTCGGCGTGATGGCGGTCATCGCCATTCTCGCCGCCATCCTGCTGCCGACGCTTGGCGCCGCGCGGTCTGCCACCTTGAGGGCGAAAACACGCGCCCAGTTCGCCCAATGGGCCGCCGCCCTGGAGCAATTCCGCCAGGAATATGGCTACTATCCTGACGTGGCGACCGATGGACGACTCGCGAACGCGGCCGACACGGTGAAATTCGTGCGCACGTTGAGCGGCCACAACGTTGATGGCACGCCGGTGACCAACGCCGCTGATCTCAACGGAAACGCCAAGCGAATTGCCTTTTATGCCTTTGCCGCCGGAGACTTCTTCGATTCCGGAGGTTCCGACGGCGGAGCGAACGATAGCGGCCCCGCGCTGCTGTGCGACGCGTTTGGCAACACCGAGATCGGCCTCCTCGTCGACCGAAACGGCGACGGGCTCGTCAAACCCGGCGATGACGGGACCGTCTCCGCCGTCACCGGCGTCCAGAGCGGGGCCAGCCTGGTGCCGGCGGAAGCCGATCTGCCCGCCGCGGGCGTGCGAGCCGGAGTCCTGATTTACTCCGCGGGCCGGGGAGCCAGCCAATCCGATCTGATCCTGAGCTGGAAATGAACGGCTTGATGTCATCGGTGCATGGTGCCGCCGCCTTGGGCAAAACGCTGAAGGCGGATGTAGGGCGGGATCGACGGATCCCGTCGTACCGTAATCAGCGAAACTGTGCGCGAGAATCCCCTCGATCGCGTGCGGCCGCCTTGCGCGCGGGTTTCACGTTGCTCGAGCTGTTGGTCGTGGTGGCACTGATTGCCTCGCTGGCGGGAGGCATCGGCCTGGCGCTTCGCCAGCCGGACGAGTCGGCGTCGCTGCAGTCGGCGCAGGCCGTGCTTTCGAGCCTGCTCGACGCGGCCCGCGGCCGGGCGGCGCTTTCCCAACAAAACGCCCGGTGCGCGATCGCGGCCGATCCGGCGGATTCCGCCACGTACCTTCGTTCCATCCGGGTGGTTGAGCAGGACTCCACCGATCCGGCCAACTGGGTGGCGGAAGAAGACGGTGTCTGGCTGCCGGCTGGCGTCTACGTGGTTCCGCCGGCGCCGGTCGTCGTGCCGGGCAATCCCACGTGGCCGGGATCGCGGCGGTCGACGGCGCTGCCCTCCTCCGCGCAATCCATGACGATCAACGGGGTCGCGGGCATCTCGTGTTATTGCGTGCAATTCACGCCGCGGGGCACGACCGGCGGAGGGTATGTCCTGCTGACGGTCGGACACTTCACGGCCGGCTCCCCCGTCCCGGCGCTGGCCCTGGATGATTCCGACAACCTGCGCGGCGTGTTGCTGCGTTCCTCCGGTGCGCTGACGCTGATCAACGACGCGGGGGCTTTTACGCCATGAGCTGCTCCCGGCGAGGAGGTACGCGGGCGTTTTCCCTGGTCGAGGTGGTCGTAGCCACCGGTCTGGTGGCCGTCGCGTTGGTGGCGATCCTCGGATTGCTCGCGGCGACGACGCATTCTGCGGCCGAGTTGAGCGATGGGCAAGGCACCGCGTCTCTGGGCGGAAGCATCCAATATGAACTGGAGCGACTTAAGGATTCCCATGGCCTGGCCGGGCTGGCCCAACTCGTTCCACCCAGCGGTTCCACGGCGCCGCTGCGGTTGATGGGCACGCGTGACGGCCTGTGCGTGCGGTGCGTGGATGCGGCGGACCTCGCGGCGAACCGATCGTTGCGCGACCCGGCCCTCCCCGGGATCGCCAACCGCGATCGCTATTTTCTCATCGAGCTGACCCGGCTGCCAGAGTGGGAGGCAACGGCCGATTCGGGCTTCGTGGCGGTGAGCGCCCGCTGCGCGTGGCCCTGCCAACTCCCGGCGGGGCCGGCCACGCCCGGCGCCTCGGAGTACGACGCCGATCCGGCGCACGAGGTTCCGGCCGGCGAACGCCACGTAGCGATCCTGTTGTTTGCCGTCCCGCCATGAAGAACGGAGGCGCCGGTGTTTCGGAGCCGCGGCCCGCGTTCCCGCGCGGGTTAGACATCGGGAAGCGGGCGGGATTCACGCTGCTTGAATTGCTGCTCGCCGCGACGCTCACAGCGCTGCTGGCGGCGTTGTTGTTGACCGTGGTGTCGGGCACGATGGCTCATTGGAATGGCACCGCGGGCCGGCTCCGTGCGGCGGCTGAGGCCCGGCTCGGCCTCGACCAGCTCGCGCAGGATTTGGAGGCGGCGATCTTCCGGGCGGATGGCAACGTCTGGCTGGCCGCGACCGTCCTCCCGGGGACGAGCCTGTCGGGGCAGTGGCGCCCGGCGGCGGCGGGTGCCCAGGGCAAACCCGGCAACGTCCATCCCGGCACCCTCAGTCTTGGCGCCTCATCTTGGGAGGACGCGCGTTTCGGCGTCGCCGGAGTCTGGCTGCGCTTCTTCACCGCCAAGGCGGATACGAATGCGAGCGCCGGAGAACTCTCGGCTCCAGTCGCCGTCGGCTACCAGATCATCCGCCAGAACATCACGTCGAGCGCAACGTCCGAGCAGCGTTACCTGTTGTTTCGAGCGGAAGTGCGCCGCACGAAAACCGCGGGGGGAGCACCGGGCGTGTTTGAATCAGGCTATGACCTCGATCCCGCGGCGGCGCCGGCGACGGCTTACATGACGCCGAACGGCACGGCGGGCGATCCGGGCAATCTGCTCCGTCCGCCGCTGGGCGCGGTGGTGGTGGACAACGTGATCGATTTCGGGGTGCGGCTTTACGTGCGCGAGGGTGGAAATCTGCGCCTGGTTTTTCCAGCAGCTCCGGCACCGCTCGGCGGGGCGCCGGCCGCCGGCACGCCCGCCCAGACGGCGCCGCCTTCCGCCGAGACGGAGCATCTTGCGCGGTGGGCTTCTCCTGCGGCCAACGATGGCTACGGCCACGCCTTTCCGGATGTCGCCGAAGTCATGCTCCGGGTGCTCGACGATGAAGGCGCGCGGCTCCTGGCGGCGTACGAAGCGGGTCGGCTGCATCCGCCGGCGGGAGTCGCTGCCGGCGATTATTGGTGGACCCTCGCGGCGGCCCATTCGCAGGTCCTAACCCGCCGGATCGTCATTGCGAGCCGCCCGTGGTGAGCTGGCTGGCGCAAAGCGAATCCCCCGGTTCGTTATGCCGGCTTGTGCGGGGTTTTGGAAAATCCGCCGCCGGCGGCCAGCTGCGAAAAGCAGCGTTGCGTCCGAATTAAGCGCCCTTAGAAACGTCACCGGGCAAATCCTATGACGACCCTCCCCGAAGGTGCGGCCATGGCGACCAACTGGTCTCCGACCACGTTCGGCGGCTACATTCTTGTTGTCTTGCTGCTGCTCGCCGTCTCGTGGTGGCTGACCGGGAGGATCTTTCGGGAGCGGGATCGAACCACCTTGGTCTTTCGGGGAGTGTTGTCGTTGCTCGTCTGCTTCGGCATCGGCCTTTTTCACCAGTCGTTGGTGCAGGTGGTTCGCCAAGGGCCGCTGGCGGCGGTGGTGAAGATGCAGGCGGAAAAGGACGCGCGCCTCCAGGCGAACATGCAGCAGTGGGTGGCGGCGCCGGCCTACGACGCCTGCTGGAGGCCGGGCGCCACGGATCCGCGCACACTGAAACAAATGACGCCGATGGAGCGCGAAGAGTTCGAGGCCAGCCAGGTGACTCCGGCGATCCTGGCCGAATCGGCCGTGAGAGGACTGACTTGGATGGCACTGAAACACCGGCATCCCTCACCGTCCGGCAGCAACGCACTGCCGCACGCGGAACGCGGCACCAAAGTGCTGAACAATTTCACGGTCGTTCAGGCTCAGGCCATGTTTGACTATGTTCTGCTCGTCAGTCCGCAGTCGGAGGGCGAGGCCCAGCCCTATTTGGAGGACGCCTGCGCCTTTTGTCGCGAAGCGGCGGCGCCCGCGACCCGCGGAATCGCAGTCGGCGGGTCCGTGGCGAAGCCCGATGTGGGGCCGTACCCGTTCGTCGAGGCGAGCCGGGAAACGTCCCGGGGCCGGATGTTTGTCATCCGATTATCTGCGACCCAGAGGAAGCTGATCGCCGCGGGTTCGGAGGAAGAGGCGCTGCGAATCGCGAAGCAACCCTAGGCGACGGCGGGCCGGCCTGGGCGGCCGGCCCGGCTCGCGCCGCGTAGCCGCCTGTAGATTACTTGATCGGGCTCAGGCCGCCCCAGGGGGTCATCCGGTTCAGGGCGGGAACGAGCACCCGGCGCAGTTTGAGGAAATCAAGTTCGCCCGTCTGGCGATAGAGGACCGCGCCGTCGGCTCCGAGTACCAGGGTGTGCGGCAGCGCGCCGTTCCAGTCCGGGTCGAGCGCCGCCATCAGCTTGTACTTGTCGGTCTCGCCAAAAACGAGATTGCGCGTCGACGCATGGTGCTGTTGCAGGAACTTCAGCACCTTGTCTTTTTCGTCGGGAAACTGCGCCGCCACGGTGACGAGCTCGAAATCCCGGTTGCGGTAGATCAGGTTGGTTTCGATCAGTTGGTCGAATTCCGAGACGCAGGGGCCGCACCA
>DASRKV010000411.1:0-5214 GCA_035648795.1 Opitutaceae bacterium | reverse complement strand
CTTCGATCGAGGCTTTCTCGTCCGCCGCCGTGACCTGGGATGGATCGGGGATGCAGCCATCGATCGCCACGCCCTGGCCCGGATTGATGCCCCACGTCCCGGTCGGCGGAATGTCTTCTCCGCGGATCGTGACGACGTCGTCGTACGCGCACCCCGGGTCGCTCGCGACCGCCTTCCAGCCGGCCATGGCGGCGTCCCACGCCGCGCCCGTGGGGGCGTACGGCCGGCCCTTGAGGTAGGCAAACGTCGTTTCGTCGGGATTGACATAACCGACGCGCGCTCCGCCTTCGATCGACATGTTGCAGACGGTCATCCGCTCTTCCATCGAGAAGCGGTCAAACACATCGCCGCCGTATTCGTAGGCGTAACCCGTCCCTCCGTTGACGCCGAGCGTCCGGATGAGGTGGAGAATGACATCCTTGGCATAGACTCCCGGACGCAGCCGGCCGGTCACGATGATCCGGCGCACCTTGAGCCGGCCCAGCGCCATCGTCTGGGTGGCCAGCACGTCGCGGATCTGCGTGGTCCCGATGCCAAAGGCGATGGCCCCGAAGGCGCCGTGCGTGCTGGTGTGGGAGTCGCCGCAAGCGATGGTGGTGCCGGGCTGGGTGATGCCCTGCTCGGGACCCACGATGTGGACAATGCCCTGCTTGCCCGTCGCGCGATCGAAGAAGGTGATGCCGGATTCCTGGCAGCTCCGGCGCAACGCCTTGATCATCGCGTCGGCGAGCGGGTCGGCATAGGGCTCGGCGACCTGGTCCGTCGGCACGATGTGGTCGACCGTGGCAAACGTCCGGTGCGGCATCAGCACCTTGAGCCCGAGGTCGCGGAGCATCCCGAACGCCTGCGGGCTGGTCACCTCGTGGATCAGATGCGTGCCGATCAGGAGTTGGGTCTGGCCATTCGCCAGGGTGCGCACCGTGTGCGCTTCCCAGACTTTTTGGAAGAGGGACTTGGACATGAGAGGAGAGGAATGTAGCCAAACTCGGGAGAGTCTGGACAGGATCTTTTTTTGCGTCGCCCAAGCCGCCCGGCTTCGGCGACCCGAAAAGCAAGTTCTGCCCTCCGATCCTAGCAAAAGATTGCCATGCCGGGAAATACTTGTTTGGTCGTCAGTGATGCCCAGGGAGTATCAATTCAACTTCGAGTTGCGGCATCTGATCTATTTCCGCGAGGTGGCGCGCCAGCTCCATTTTCGGAAGGCCGCCGAGAGCCTGGCCATCGCCCAACCCGCGCTCAGCCGCCAGATCGCCCAGCTCGAAGTCGCGCTCGGCGCGCCCCTCTTCCTGCGCTCCCGCCGCCGGGTGGAGTTGACCCCCGCCGGCCGCCTGCTGGCCGAGAGGGTGGAACCGCTGCTGCGCGCGCTGGCGGGAGTTCCGGCGGAGCTGCGGGCCCTGGCGCAGGGCCAGGTGGGGCGGGTGCGGGTCGCGTTCACCGGCCTTGCCATGGCCACGGTGCTTCCAGGGATCGTACGCGAATTTCACCGGCGCTTTCCCGGCATCCGGGTGGAGCTCAACGAATCCCCGACCTCGGCGCAGTTGACGGCGCTACAGGCCGGCGACCTGGACTGCGGATTCTTCCATCCGGATGCGCCGACGCCGGGCCTGCAAACCCGGCTTTTGCTCCACGAAAAGAACGGCGTGCTGCTGCCCGCCGGCCATGCCCTCGCCACCCGTCCCCACCTCCGCCTCCGCGATCTCGCGGCCACGCCGTTTGTGCTCTTTCCGCGGTCGCACAATCCGGGATTCTACGACCAGATGCTGGCCGCCTTCGCGCGCGCCGGGATTACGCCGCGCATCGCCGAGGAGGTCTGGCCGCGCGCCAATGGCATCGGCCTCGTCCGGTCCGGGCTGGGCGCCACCTTTATGTGCCCCTCCGAGGCGCAACCCCTTCCGCCGGAAGTCGTGTTCCGCCCGCTCGCCGGTCCCGCGCCCGAAAGCCGGCTGGTCGTGGGCTGGAAACAGCCGCCGGCTCCACCGCCGGCCCTCGCCGCCTTCCTTGCCGTCGCGGCCCGGACCGAGCGCGCCAAAACCCCGGCATCCGGCTGCGGATGATTCGCAAGGCGCGGCTCAGCCGAAATCGGATGTAGGGCGGGATCGCCTGATCCCGCCGATTCAGCGCCTGTGGCGGGGTCGGGTGACCCCGCCCTACAACGCCGCATCGGACAGCCTGAGGAATTGCGCGCGACGACCGCCTCTTTCGCCAAGCGGTTTGGCCGCCTCAATTCACAGCAGCGGCCTCGAGCAGCGGCACTCGACGCAAAATTTCGAGGCACGCCCGGGCGTTGTGATACGGACATTTCCATGGGCCGATCTTGCAGCTGCCGGCGTTCAACGGGAAATCGGGCAGCGGCCGTCCCGACCGATCCAGTTCCGCGAACCACTCGCCGTGTTTCCGGTCGACCACGTGATCGTCAATGAACTGCCAGGCGCGCTCCGCCGCGGTCAGAAAGATTTCTCCGCCGCCGAGAGCGCGGGCATTGAGGAAACCAACCACCGCCTCCGCCTGCGGCCACCAGTGTTTGTCGGTTTTGACCACCTTCTCCGGGTTGCCCGCGTAGAAAATGGATCCGTCGGTGTCGCAGCCGTGTTCCAGGACTCCCGTGGCCATGGCCAGCGCGACGCTCCGCGTGCGGTCGCGCAACCCCGCGTTCCCCAGCGCCTCGGCGGCGTCCCACAGGAGCCAGCTGGCCTCGATATCATGGCCGTACGAAATCGTGCGGGACAACGAGGTCCATTCCAGGTCGAAGAAGAGCTGGCAATGGGTGTACGGCACCGTGATGACGACATGGTCGAGCATGACTTCCTGCAGCGCCTGCAGCCGCGCACGTAGGCCGGCGTCGGGCCAGACTCGCAACAGCGTCGTGTAGGCCTCGAGCAGGTGCAGCAGCGTGTTCATCGACTTGGGCGCATTGAGATCCTTCTCGCTCAGCCGCAAATCGGCGAGCTCGTCCCAGGTGGCGCTGCGCGCCTCCAAATATCCGCCGAACTTCGGCTCCGCCGCATGCCGCTCGACCAGGGCAAACAACTCCCGGGCCTTGTCGAGGGCTTTGACGTCGGCCGTGGCGGCGTACCATTCCGCCAGACCATAGATGGCGAATGCCTGGGCATAGATCTGTTTCCGGTCCGAATGAACCCGGCCGTCTGCGCCAAGGCTCCAGTAGACCCCGCCGTCGCGCTGGTCCCAGAAGGGTCCGGTGAGCAGCGCGAACGCGCGCCGCCCGATCTCCAGCCATTCCGGCCGCGCCTCCCGGCGCACGGCCGCGGCAAAAGTCCAGAGGAGGCGGGCGCAGATCACGACGTGTCGCGGCACGTCGTCAAACCGGCGCAGGTCATTCGTCACCACGCCCGCCATGCGGCCCGACGCGGGATCGAAGGCGTGCCGTGTCCAGAACGGCAGAATGTCTTGCGTCAGCTCGTTCTCGGCCCGGCGCCGGAGTTCCGTCAACGAAATCAGCTCCATGCCGTCCACCTTGGAGGCGGGTTGCCGCCTTGGCAACCCCCCGCCCGGAAACCGCCCACTCCAGTTGCCGGCATGCTGGCCCGCTATAGGCAATCTATTGACCTCGTCCCTTTGGCTTGCACCTGCGGGACTCGTGGCAAACCGCCCGGGAAACTCAGCCGGGTGAAGTTTCTGCGACGGTCAGCGCACTGCCGCCTGCACCCGGTCCGTCAGGGCGCTCAATTCCCGGTCCAGCTGGGCATTCGGTTCCACCCGCAATGTCTGGCGGGCCTGCTTGACCGCCTGCAAGGCCTCGCCTGGTTTTCCATTTTTCAACAGGTGCTCGATGAACGGCCGCACCACCTGGTCGAAAAAACCGATGCCCGCGCCATGCCCAAGCGAGTTGAGCACCGTGTAGTAGGTCCGGATGGAGCCGTTGACATCATCCTTTTCCATGCTGCGCCCCAGAATGTCGTGCGCCTGCTGCACGCTGAGATCCTCCCGGCTGGCTTCATATTTGTGGGCCATGCTGCGCTCCAGGAAATCGGCGGCGCTCGTTTCCCCCCGGCCGCGCAGGCTGCGGACGAGCCGATTCTTGAAATCGGCCTCGACATCGGCGTAGCGCTGGAAGGCGAGTGCGGCCTCCTGCAACGTCCCCTCCACCTGCCGCGGCGGCGCACCCATTCGTTCCTGCGCGGCGAGAAGAACATCCCACGCCTCCAAATTCCGCCGCTCGATGTTGATCGCGGCACGGGCGGCCTTCGCCGCTGCGGCAAAGTCTCCCCCGTTGAAATACACCTCGGCAAACTGCCGGTGGATCAGGGAGGTTTTGAAGAGCGGCAGCCGGCGGAACCCCTCGCTGAGAAACATCAGCTCATGGTCGGAGATGTTGGTCCACGTTTGCGGGTCGAACGCAAAGCCGGCCACAAGTTTCTGGTCGGCGTAGCGGCCACAGTCGAGCTGCCAGTGCCCACTGCCGTCGAGAAAACCGAACCAGGCGTGGCGGCCGTCCAGCCCCGCGCCGCGAAAGATGAGCGTCGGCACGCCCTTCGCCTTGCCCACCATCGCGGCAAAATAGGCCTGGTCCACGCAGATGCCGCCCGCCTGGAGAATCGCCGGCAACCGGTAGCTGGTTTGCGGCCAGACCAGCGCGCCCGCTTCGATCCGGTCGCGCCGGTAACGGATAATGTCATAGATCTTGCCGAGCGCCGCCAACGGCACATTGACGTTCCGTTGGGCCCACAGCATCTCGTCTAAGCCCGCGCTGGTATCGACGACATACTTCAGCTCCGACGCGGGCAGTTTCCGCAGCGGCTGGAGCAACGCGCCCGCCCGGTCGGACTTGATGAGGAAGCCGAAAATCTCGGGCGGCGGGACCAGACTCCGCGACAGCGCCTGCGCGCTCACCTGACCATGCGGCCAGTCGGGCGGCGGCGGCACATCGTAAACCACGGCGAGGGCAATCGCCAGGCTCGCATAATCCTTGAATTCCGCCGGATTGCGCCGCCAGAGCTCCGCGAGAATGGAAATCGCCATCGCCGGCTGGTCGAGCGGCGACAACAGCGTGAAGAACTGATCGGAGAAATCCTGCGAACCCATCACGTACGCCTGCAACTCCGGAGGCGCGAGAACGCCCAGCGGCCGTTCCGTTACCCGGAGTTCCGTCGGCATGTTGGCGTGTCCCGCCTGGGCCTGCCGGATGGCATCAACCCACCGGCTCACCGCCTGGTGTTCAGTCTGGCCAAACAGATCCGCCCAGCGGTAGAGATCGTA
>DASRKV010000410.1:0-2152 GCA_035648795.1 Opitutaceae bacterium | reverse complement strand
TTCCGCCGACAAGCGTGGCGCCGGTAAACCTCTCGGGATGCACCGTGTGAGGCGCCTCGAACGTATTGCGCGCCGTCATCGCGTCCGCAGTCAGGATGCGGCCGGCAACCGCTGTCGCCGCCACGCCTTCGATCGTACAAGTGACCGTGATTGCCTGGCGCGGATTTGTGTTCACGAGAGACAGGTGGATCTTGCCGGCGGCATCGCGCGACGCCGAGGCGCTCACCGCCGGAATCTTGTTTTCGCCCAGGGCATAGTCAGGCGTCGTCAGCTCGATCGGCAGCGAGGTGGCGCCCTGGTGGACCTTGTACATCTCAAACACCCAGTACGTCGGTGTGACGGTCATCCTGGCCCCGTCGGTGAGAATCATTGCCTGCAGCACGTTCACCATCTGGGCGATGTTGGCCCCGGCCACCCGGTCGGCATGGTGATGAAAGATATTGAGATTGAGTGCTGCGACGATTGCGTCGCGGAGCGTGTTTTGTTGGTACAGGAAGCCCGGGTTCGAGCCCGGTTCGACGTCGTACCATGCGCCCCACTCGTCAACCACGAGACCGACGCGCTTCTCCGCGTCATACTTGTCCATGATGGCGGCATGCTGCGTGACGAACTCTTCCATGCGCAGCGTGTTGCGGAGCGTCGCAAACCACGCGGCCTCGTCGAAGTCGGTCGCCGAACCCTTCTTTTTCCAGTCGCCCGTCGGCAGCGTGTAATAGTGGAGGGAAAGGCCGTCCATCTGTTTCGCGGCCAGGCCCATCAGGACGCCGGTCCAGTTCAGGTCGCCGCCACTCGAGCCGCCGGCCACGCGAAAGATCCGGTTGCCGGGGTAGTCTTTGACGAACGTGTTGTAGCGGCGGAATTCGTCCGCGTAGTACTCCGGACGCATGTTCCCGCCGCAGCCCCAGCTCTCGTTGCCGACCGCGAAATACGGCACCTTCCACGGCTGATCCCGGCCGTTCTTCCGGCGAAGGTTGGCGAGCGGCGAATCGGCGTCGGAGGTCATGTATTCGACCCACTCCATCATCTCCTGCACCGTGCCGCTGCCCACGTTGCCGCACACGTAAGGCTGGGTGCCGATCTGCCCGCAGAAGTCCATGAACTCGTGCGTGCCAAAGCTGTTGTCCTCCACCACCCCGCCCCAGTGCGTGTTGATCATCTTGGGCCGCCGCTCGCGCGGGCCGATGCCGTCCCGCCAATGGTACTCGTCGGCGAAGCAGCCGCCCGGCCAGCGCACATTGGGGACATGAAGTTCGCGGAGCGCAGCGGTGACGTCGTTGCGAATGCCGCGGGTGTTCGGAATCGGCGAGCCCTCGCCCACCCAGATGCCGCCGTAGATGCAATGGCCGAGGTGTTCGGCGAACTGGCCGTAGATGTTGGGATTGATGACCGGACCAGGTTGGCCGGCCTTGAGCACCAGCGTGGCGCCCGCCGGGACCACCGCCTCTTGCGCGCCGGCGGGCGATGTCGCGCCAAACGCCAGAACCGCGGCAAAACTCAACAGACAATTCAGTTTCTTCATGGAATGATTTCCGACGAACAGGGTCAGCCGATCAGTGGCCCTCCGGCACCAGAAGCGAAACTGCCTGCCGGGGAAGAGCAAACGTTAGTTTCGCCTGACGGTCACGCATCGGCGCACGCCAAACCGCCGTGCCATTCACGGTCATTTCGCGATCGTGGTCTGCGGCATCCGGAATTCGCCTTGCAGCCGGATGTCGCGCGAAGACGCGCCGACCAGGATCTGGAAGCTGTCCTGCTCCGCCAGCCAGCCGTGTTGCTCCGGATCGTAGAATGCGAAGGCCGAACGCTCGAGTGGGATGGAAATCGCGCGCTTCTCCCCCGGCCTGAGGAATATCTTCCGGAAGGCTTTTAGTTCCTTCACCGGCCGCGGCAGACCCGGTTTCGCCTGGTGGACGTAGACCTGCGCCACCTCGGCGCCGGCGCGCGCGCCGGTGTTGGTGAGCGTGAATTCCAGGGTCGCGACCGGACCCGCCGGATCCACGCCGGCCGTGAGTTTGAGGTCCGAGTATTCAAACGTTGTATACGAAAGCCCGAAGCCGAACGGGAAGAGCGGCGCGACGTTCCTGGTGTCGTACCACCGGTAGCCGACCAGCAGGCCCTCGTCGTAGTGCTCGGTGCCATTCTCCCCCGGATA
>DASRKV010000409.1:0-4330 GCA_035648795.1 Opitutaceae bacterium | reverse complement strand
CGACCATCAGCGCTCCGGTGAGCACGCAGAACCAGCAAACCTTTTCTCCTGCACTAAGTTTGGGGGCCATTCGCAGAGGGGTTCCCCGGCAGGATAGGGTAAAGCGGTTGCATCCAAAGAGTTCTCCTTGCGGCGGTGTCTAATAACAGGGCCCATAATGTTAGGGGGAGCGCTGCTTATCGGTGCCCAAATCTCCTGGCTGGGCCTCTTGCCCGGCTGACTGGTTTTGAGCTTGCGGGCGGGCCTTTAGCAAATGGCCGCGCCGCTCGACGCCATGGTGATCAAGCTCGGGGCGCCGCCGGCGCTCGGCGGATTCGTCATGGCGGTGCTTGTGTTCGCGCCGGAGTCCATTGTCGCCATCCACGCCACACTGGCCAATCGCCTCCAGCGTTCGGTGAACATCCTGCTCGGCTCGGTGCTCGCGTCCATCGGGCTGACCATTCCCCTGGTCATCGCGGTGTCGCTCGCCATGGGGCGGGTGCTCGTGCTTGGGTTGGACGCCTTGGACTCGGTGATGCTCCTGCTCACGCTGGTCACCAGCATCCTGACCTTCTCCCTGCCGAAGACAAAGGTGCTGCTCGGCTGCGTCCACCTGCTGCTCTTCGGCGCGCACCTTATGCTGATGTTCGATCGCTGAGCGTGCGGCCCGCGGCCCGGAGGGCCTTCCGGACGCCGCTATTCATTTCCCCTTGGGGGCCGTTGCTTGTTTTGCCGTATTCTCTTTCACCACCGCAATCATCTCGTCCATCCCCTCTTTGATTTCGCCGACCTGAGGATGAACTTCCTTGATGAGGTCGTGTTCGACCCTGGAAAGCTTTTCGATGCGGCGGCCCTGTTCATGCAACTGGTCCATCAGGTGATTCTGTTTCGCGGAAATTAGCCACATCCACCAAAAACAGACTCCCCAGCACAAAGTGCCCACTGCCGTCATCCAGAATGCTGCGTTTCTTTGATCCATGTTCGTCTATCCTTGAGGAGAAGCGGGCCCGCCGCAACCCGCCGATTGGTGGGCAAACACCCCATTCTCGCGCCCTAGCTTTCATCTGATTCATGATTGAATCATGCGTGGGAGGGACCGGGCAGCCACTCGACGCGCCCTGCCGGGCTTGCTCGTGGCGAGCCATCGACGCGCAGCGAATGCCCCGAGCGAAATCGAGGGGCTTTCGGGCCTCGCGATGCCCGGCCCGTGCTCCTGGCAAGCCACTCTGCCGTGAAGCCCGCGGCGAACCGAGCGCCGATGGCGCGACATCCGCCATGCCCTAAGCTGGTCGAAGTTCGCGCGCGCCGACCGGCCGTGATCACGCCGCCACCGCGCCCGGCGGGTAATAGCGCAATGCGAGCCAGTTGATCAGCACGAGGATTACGATGCCGGGCTCGCCAACCAGAATGCTCTGCGCCGCCCAGGCCAGCGCCGGCCGGCCGCCGATCAGGGCCGGGAAAAATGCCGCCGCCAACACGGCCGCCGCCATGCCGGCAAGAAAGGCGGGAGCTGCCAGAAACCAGCGCGGCCCCACGCCGACGAGCAACACCCGCACGACTAGCACGAAGCCCGCCAGCTCGATCATCATCACCACCGCGCCCGGCGGCGACGGATGCGAAGTCAACGCCCAATTCAGCCACGGCGCCAGCAGCGCGACGGCCGCCGCCGTACGCCCGCGCCCCCACAGCGCCGCCAGCAGCGGCGCGTAGAACATCGGCAGCAGCCGCGGGCCCCACTGCGCATCCCCGGGCACCGGGATGACATGAATCAGGAACGGAAACAACACCGCCAGACACAGCAGAATGCCCAGCTCGCGCGCAAGCGACACCGTCATGAAGCGGGCGACGCGGCCGGCGCCGGCGGAGAATGATTCAGGCATGGCCACCGGGATGTACAGAAGCGACTTCCAATGCAAGGCGAACGGTGCGCTCCGGCAACCGGCCCGCGACGTCCTCCGGCGGAATCCGGCCGTGGGTCGTCTCGAACAATTCACCGCCTCCGGAATCCCGCGTCCAGCTCCGTCCGATTTGTGACCCCGCGACCTCTTGACCCTTCGAACCCCACCGGTTTTAATCCCTGCCGCCCGGTTTCCTTATCCCACTCCGTTGGCTGGGCCGTCGGTACCCCGATCCGACGCACCCTTGGACCCCTCCACCTCCCGGTCAGGCCCACCGGATGCAATCCATCACCTGTGATCTTTGGCCATAATCCCACCCTCGCTCGACCGGCGGCAGCGCTTTCCGGATCACCAAGACTTCTGCGCCATCGTCGATTCTTCGTCCTCGGAACCCTCGTTGTTTTCGGAGCGGCGCCGATCTTCTCCGCCGCCACTCCGGGCCGGCAATCGCTCGCCCCGGCGGATCTCGTTGCCAACCAGCCAATGGGAGAGGCCAAAGGGGTTTTCCCGGGAAGAGTCGTGTGGGTTCATGATCCCACTGCAGTGAACCAGAACTGCGTCCCGGATGCGGTCGGGCACGGCTGGTTTCTCCCCGAAAACAACCATCAGACCGTCATCGACGGCATGGTCTCCACCGCTCTCCGTCGCTTGACCGGCCAGGCCAATGACCACGCCGCTTGGACGGCGATTTTCCAATACCACAACGCCTCGCGTGGCAAGGGAGCGGTCGATTACGCCCCGGGCGAAAAAATCTTCATCAAAATCAACGCGACGAGCGCCTGGGCTGGGAATTTCAATCCCGTCGATCTGACTCCCGATGCATTCATCTCCGAAACATCGGTCGAGTCGGTCCGGGCGGTTCTCCGGCAGCTGGTCGCAGTCGTCGGCGTAGACCAGAAGGACATTTATGTCGGCGACCCGCTCAAGCATATATATAAACACCTCTACGATGTCTGGCATACGGAGTTTCCCAACGTTCACTATCTCGACAACAGCGGTTATGCCAATCTGGGGAGGGAGGCCGTCGTTCCCAGCACGACTGCCGCCATCTATTATTCCGACCGGGGCGGCATTCTCCGGACGACGTCCGACGACGCCCCCGTGTCCAAAGATTACCTTTATACAATCCTGGAAGATGCCGACTATATCATCAATATTCCCATGTTGAAGGGGCACAAGCGCGCCGGCGTGACGATGTTTGCCAAGAATCACTTCGGATCCCAAACCCGGACCGATGCCTCTCATCTGCACAACGGGCTGGTCGCCCCGGCGGAAATGCCGAACGTCTCGCGGGGCGGCTACGGATTATATCGGATTCAAGTGGACCTGATGGGCCACTCCATGCTCGGCAAAAAGAATCTCGTCTACCTGATGGATGCGCTCTGGGCAACCGATTATGAACTTGACGTGCCCCTGAAATGGCAGATGCCGCCGTTTAACAACAGTTACATGGCGTCCGTTTTTGCGTCCCTCGACCCGGTGGCGATCGAGTCGGTGGGTTATGATTTTCTCCGCTCGGAATTTACGGCCGGTCGCATCCCCGCGACCGGTACCTATGTACAGATGCCAGGGGTCGATGATTATTTGCATCAGGCGGCGGATTCATCGAATTGGCCGAGCGGGATTATTTACGATCCGGATAATACCGGGGTGCCGCTTGGGAGCCTCGGCACGCACGAACACTGGAACAACGCCGCGGCAAAACAATATTCAAGAGATCTTGCGCCGACCGGTACCGGCATCGAATTGGTCCAGACCGGACAGACGATGGGGGTGGACCCGCTCGGTGGCCAGACGGTCCTGGCGGGCGGCAGTGCCAATTTCACCGTGAAGACGACGGGCGCACCGCCGCTGCGCTACCAATGGCAGCGGGAGGCGAGCGGGAGTTCGTTGTGGAGCAATCTGGGCGACAACGCCACGTACACCGGCTCGACGACGGCGACGCTGACCGTGGGATCGGTCACTGCGGCGATGAACGGCGATTCGTTTCAATGTGTGATCACCAACGCCACCGGCGCCATCACGACTTCCCCGGCTACTCTGGTCGTCAATACGCCTTTTGAAGTCGTTACGCTTGATATCTTCCGCATATGGTGGTCTGGCAGCGCACCCCCACCGGCTTCCGACTTTTCCTTCGATTCGCCCGCAGACATCGCGCTCGACAGCGCTGGCAACGCCTATGTGGCCGATACTGGTAATCACATCGTCCGGATGCTCACCGCCGGCGGTGACGTCTTCACGCTCAGCACGCTGGCCGGTCAGATGGGCGTCAGCGGCAGCAGCGACGGTTCCAGTTCGGCACGATTCAACCATCCCGCCGGCGTCGCCGTTGACCCCGCGGGCAACGTCTATGTCGCCGATACTGACAACAACGCCATCCGCAAGGTGGCCGCGACCGATGTCGTCACCACGCTGGCAGGACAAGCAGGGGTGAGCGGGAGTATGGACGGCAC
>DASRKV010000408.1:0-6354 GCA_035648795.1 Opitutaceae bacterium | reverse complement strand
GGCCGCGCCTACGAGGACACGCTCGCCCGGCTCGATCGCTTCCTGAGTGCGCTGGCGCCGCCGCCCTGGCCGTATTCAACAGGTGCGTACGCAATCCGGTCCGGGCCGGCCGCCGCCGGGCAGGCGATCTATGCCCGGCAGTGTGCGGAGTGCCACGAGCCGGCCGGGAGCCGTTTCGGGCAGACCATCCCCCTCGCGGAAATCGGCACGGACCGCGCACGCGCCGACGTCTGGTCCCAGGCCGCCGCCGACGCCGTGAACGCCGCGATCCGCGGCGAGGGTTACCGGCGGCCCGATCTCGTCAAGCACGACGGTTATCTCGCCGGCCCCCTCGACGGTCTCTGGCTGCGGGCGCCGTATCTGCACAATGGATCCGTGCCCAATCTGCGCGAGCTCCTCGAGCCCGGCCCGAACCGCAGCGCGGTCTTCTACTGCGGATACGACGTGCTCGATCCGGTCAACGTCGGGTTCGTCGTCCAGGGGGCCGCCGCCGAACAGGCGGGCTTCCGGCTCGACACCCGCGAGCGGGGCAACGGGAACGGCGGCCATGCCTATGGCACCACTCTCGCGCCGGCGGAAAAGAACGCGTTGTTGGAGTTTCTGAAGACCCTCTGACCCGGCCGCCCCGGCACCCGTCCCCTCATGTCCGCACCACGTCCCGATCATCTCGCCGAGAGCTACCCGCCGCCCCTGGAGGCGGCGGAGCGGGCGGCCGTCGACCAGCGCCGCCGCGCCAACGACCTTCCGCTGAACGCCCCGTTGGTCGGCGTGGCCCTGTCCGGGGGCGGCATCCGCAGCGCCACCTTCTGCATCGGCCTGTTTCAAGCGCTGGCGCGGCAGCGGCTGGTCCGCCGCATCGACTTTCTCTCCACGGTTTCCGGCGGCGGCTACTTCGGCAGCTTCCTCGGCGCGGCGTTCGCCCGCAGCCGGGCCAGCGCCGACACGGTGGAAGACGAGCTGGCCGATGACCATTCCTGGTCGCTGCAGTGGCTGCGCGACAACGGGCGGTTCCTCTCCCCCAATGGCGCGGGTGACAGCTGGCTCGCCGCCGCGGTGTTCTTCCGCAACTGGGTCGCCCTCCACGTCGTGCTGCTGACCTTCGCCTTTCTCCTGCTCGGCTTCGGGGTGCTGGTGCGCGCGGAGCTGTGGAGCAGCATTCCCACGCGGGCCCTGTGGTCGCGGCTCGAGATCCTCCTGTGGGAGCATCCGGTGCTCGGCCTCTGGTGGAGCCCGTGGCTCTTGCTCCCGGCCGTGCCCTTCGTGCTGGTGATGGTGCCCGCCGGGGCCACGTACTGGCTCACCCAGCTCAACCCGCTGATGGCGCTGGTGCGCCAGGGCGCCGCGCTGGGGTCGGCCCGGGCGCGCGAATGCACCACGCGGGAATTCGCCAGCCTCGTGCAAAACGGGCTCACGCATGTTTTTGGGGCCGGGTTCATGGCGACGATCGTGCTCCTGATCTTTGCGATCATCGATTCGTTGGGCCAGACGGCTTACTTCAACTGGGCGGCGGATGACTTTGCGTTTCCCTCCCTCTGGGCCCTGCTCACCGGGGCCGGAGTCGGGGCCTATGGCTTTGGCGCGAAACTCTTCATGCTGCTCGAGAGCGCGCTGGGAAAGCGGAAGATCAAGATTGCGACCAGTTTGGTGGCGCTCGTCTGCGCCCTCGCGTGGTCTCTGCTGATTGTCGTCGGGCTTTCCGTGGCGGCGTGCGGCTTCGGCTGGGACTGGCAACCGGTCTGGGACGGCAGCCGCCTCGCGCCGATGGCTGACGTCTGGAAACTGATGCTCGCCGTGGCCGTCGCGTTCGCGCTTTCGTGGTGGTTCAGCCGCAGTTTCAGCTTTGTCAACCTGTCGTCGATGCAGCAACTGTACGCCGCGCGTTTGCGCCGCGCCTACATCGGCGCCACCAATCCGCACCGCCGGCGCCAGGAGAATTACAGCATGACGGACCTGGTCCCGGGCGACGACTTCTCGCTCGAAGACTACCGGCCGCATGAGAACGGCGGCCCGCTCCACCTGATCAACGTGACGGTCAACGAGACGTTGTCCGCCAAGACCCAGATCGAGCGGCTCGACCGCAAGGGATTGACCATGGCGGTCGGCCCGTGCGGCCTTTCGGTCGGCACCACCTCGCACGCCCTCTGGACGAAGGATCCAACCGGCACCAGCCGCCCTTCGCCGCTGCGCGCGCTTTGGGAAAACATTACGCGCCCGATCGAACCGGTCGGGTGCGGCCACTCCCCTCACGCGCTGCAGACCACCCGCCGGTCCAAACCGGTGCAGAAGATCGAAGCGCTGTCGTTGGGGCGCTGGACCTCCATCTCGGGCGCCGCGTTCACCACCGGGTCCGGCGCCGGAACCGCCGTCGGACTGAGTCTGCTGCTTGGCCTGGCCAACGTCCGCCTCGGCTACTGGTGGGACTGCGGCATCGAACCCCACCGCCGCCCGCAGACGAGCCCGCCCACGTTCTTCGAGCTCGCCGGCCGCGTGGCGAGCTGGGTTCTCCCCCTGCAGACCTGTCTGGTGAACGAGTTTTTGGCCCGCTTCCATGGCCCCGCCCGGCGGCATTGGTATCTTTCCGACGGGGGCCATTTCGAAAACACGGGTTGCTACGAGCTGATCCGGCGGCGCGTGCCGCTCATCATCTGCAGCGACGCCGGGCAGGATCCCGCATACCAGTTCGCGGATTTCGCCAATCTCATCCGGAAGGCGCGCACCGATTTCGGGGCCGAAATCGAGGTCATCCGCCGGTCCGCCCAGCGAGGCAGAGAAGAGCCCGCGACCGGCCAGCCGCTCCCCAGCCTCGAAGACCTGGTCCACCCTTCCCTGCTCGAAGCGATCGGCCCGCCGGAGGATTTCTGTCCGCCTCCCGGAACGCAGGATCCGGATGACGATGATTCCGGGGCGCGCCCGCCGGCCGGCGCCCGCCGCCATGCGCTGCTGGCGCGCATCCGTTATTTCGATACCGGCGAGATCTGCTGGCTGCTGGTGCTCAAACCCAGCCTCAAGGGCGACGAATCCGTCGATGTCACCCAGTATCAGCGGACCCATCCGCTGTTCCCGCAGGAACCGACCTCCGACCAGTACTTCGACGAAGCGCAGTGGGAGAGCTACCGGAAACTCGGCGACCACATCGGCACCACGCTCTTCGCTTCACCGGCCAATCCGTCGGCGGGTTGGAGCCCGTCCGAATTTCGCGCACCGTCCGCCCGGATGCCGTCGCTGCCCGCCGGCCGGGACAGCAACGATGTCCCGGCGGTGCCGGAACCCGCCGGCCGGCTTTCGGGCGTCGGATGACTGGCTGGAACGCCCGGGTGTCCGTTGACGCCCGAGAAGGGGCGCTTATTTCAAGTTCTGGTCCAATGCCTCGAGAAATCCCCAGGCTTTGGCGTCGAACGTCACTTCCGAGCAAACCACCACGACGGCGTCATAGGACCGCAGGAACTTCTCCCAGTCCACTCCGTCCGGCGAAAACGGCGTCCTGGTTTCCTCGGGCCAATGCACGCGGGTTTTGAAGTAGTAGAACGAATCCGCCGGTTGAATGGCGTTGGCCGAATAGAGGATCTTGAACAGGTTCAAACCGAAGCTGTCATGGACGAACAGAATCCGCGGGAGTTCGCCGGGCGGCACGGCGGCCTGGTGTTCCATCTCGGTGTAAGGGAGATCATGGGAGTACGGAGATGAAACCAGCAGATTCAGCAACTTCAGCAAATCGCGGTCCGAGTAACGCGGCGGCCCCACGGGCGAGGCCCGCAGCCGCAGTTCCGGGATCGGGCGGCGAAGCGACCGGTTGAGGCGCTCCCGGACCTCCCGGAGAACCTCCAGCGCGGAGAGATAGCTCCAGTGAGATCCCGAGCGGGCAAAGAGATCCGGTTGCCCGGCCGCTTTCCAACCGGCGAAGTGCGACCGGCTGTCGTACCAGGCGATGCCGGCGGATTCCAGCAACGGGCGGGCGTGCTCGTAAACTGTCTTGACCTCGGACGGGCGGCGAAGGGTGAAATATGCCGGGGGAACATGCTCGGGATAGACGTCCACTTTGCTCGGCGCGACGAGCAGCAAAAACGTGATCCCCCGACGCTTTAGCTTGGCTTGGACCGACTGGAGTGTTTCGAGGTAACCGCGGAACCAGTCATCATTCCACGGCCGCAGTTTGACGGCTTCCTCGATATACACTGCCTCAAAGAGCCAGTCATCGTCGCCGACGATGATCTCCGTCCCTTTGGGGTTCGGCGTGGCCTCGCCAAACACCGTGTAGTTGAGCTGATTGTTCAGGCCGGCCCAAAACCTCCTGAAGCCGAGATTGGCGTTGAACCCGTCGTCCAGGGACCGGAACAGGCCTCCGGAGCGAAGCTCGGCCCAGCTCCACCGGGCGGGCTGCGGCTCGACGGTCGCCCCGTACAACTGCTCCGGAATCGGAATCACGTGCGTGACCGTCTGAAGGCCGACCGCCCAGAGCAAAAGCAGGAACCCGACGATCAAACTGCGTTGTACCCGGGGTTGCATTGCCAAAGATCAGAACCGGAAATAAATGAAGGGGTTGTAGCTTTGGCTCGCCAGCGCCGCTGTGGCGAAGACGAGGCAGGTGGCCGCGATGCCGGTCCGGAGCACGCCGGCCGCGCGACCCGCCGGCAGCGCGTCGTCCCAGCCCCAGCGCTGCCAGAACCGGTCAGGCACGAAGCTGATGAGCGCGGCGAGGAGCAAAACCGCGATCGAACGCCGGCTGACCACTTCGGGCCAGAGGAAGTTGAAGTCGGTGGGTGGGACGCCCCAGCTTTTCCAGGCGTAAAGCCGTTGCAGGAAACTCCTCGCGTACGAGAAGTTCCCGGAACGGAACAACACCCATCCGAGCATGACCGCGACCATGGTGCCCAGGCGCCCGAGGAGCGCGGGAACGCGATCGATCCTGGCGCGGCCGATCAGGCGCTCGAGGGACAGCAGGGATCCATGGTAGGCCCCCCAGGCGACGAAATTCCAGCTCGCCCCGTGCCAGAAGCCGGACGCCAGGAAGACGAGCCAGAGATTCCAGACGGTGCGCGCGCGCCCGCGGCGGTTTCCTCCGAGCGGGATGTAAAGGTAATCGCGCATGAAGTTGGTGAGCGAGATGTGCCAGCGGTGCCAGAATTCCGTGATGGAACGGGCCGTGTACGGACGGTTGAAATTCTCCAGCAATTCGAAGCCCATCATCCGGCCGAGGCCGATCGCCATGTCGGAGTAGCCGGCGAAATCGAAATAGATCTGGAACGTGTAGCACAACAGGCCCATCCAGGCGTAGGTCATCGGCAGCGTGGCGGCCTCATGGGCGAAAATCTTGTCGGCCACGAATCCAAGCTGGTTGGCGAAAAGGACCTTGCGGCCGAGGCCGAGCAGAAAGCGCCAGAGACCGGACAGGAACCGGTCCACCCGGTATTCGCGGTCGACGATTTGTCCGGCAATGTCGTGATACCGGACGATCGGACCCGCGATCAACTGGGGAAACAGCGCGACGAACAGAAGAAAGTCCTGCAGGCTGCGCGCCGGACGGGCCGTGCCACGATACACGTCGACGAGGTAGCTGACCTTCTGGAAGGTGAAAAACGAGACGCCAATCGGCAGCGCCGCTTTCGTCCACACCACACTGCCGTGCTGCAGCCAGCCGAGGACACCGTTGAGCTGTTCGAAAAAGAAGTTCGTGTACTTGCAGATGACCAGCAGGCCCACGGCGATCACCAGGCCGAGGGTCAGCCAGAATCTGCGGGCGCGGATCGCGGTCTCCGGCAAGCTTCCGAGTTTGCGGCTGACACCGTAGACGAGGACACTGACGCCGCCCAGGACCAACACGAAAACCGGCTCTCCCCAGGCGTAAAAGATAATGCTGGCGGTCAACGCCACCGCGTTGCGGTGTCGTGCCGGCGTCAGGTAGTAGGCCGTCAGAAACAGCGGCAAAAAGGCGTAGAGAAACAGGAGCGAACTGAAAACCATTGATCGACAGAGGGAATCGATTGGCGACGCCGGTCTTACGAACGGCCGACGCTATGGGTCACGCCGCCGGAGCATCAAGGGAAATGCGTCCGGGAACCGCGCGCGCAAATCACTCCGATTGCCTGGATCCGGAGCAGCCGAGTGGATTGGCCCGGCCTCCGACCGGCCGGCCATCGCTTAAGCCGTATCTGTGCAATGAACCTCGCCCTCGCTCGTAGACAAGAACGCCGTCAGGTGATCGGTGGAGGAGCCTGCTTGCCCGTTCGACAGGCTCAGGGTCCCGAGCTTGTCGAGGGACAGGCGATTCTCACCTCGGAATCGCGAGCAAGCTCGCTCCTACAATTTGCATAGATACGACTACGACCGCTCAAGCACCAACGGCAGCCAGAAGCCCGT
>DASRKV010000407.1:0-6916 GCA_035648795.1 Opitutaceae bacterium | reverse complement strand
TGCGAGGTCTGCGTGATCCGTCCTCTGCCGCGGTTCACCCATACCTACGATCGTACCACGATAGAGATGATTCCTTTCGTCTGCCATCTCGTCCCGGGATCGCCGGAGCCGCAGCCCGCGGAGCATGTCGCCATCGCGTGGGTGTTGCCCCACCAACTCTCCGGCTACGATCTCGCCGCCGCCGATTTGCCCGTCGCCGCCGCGTTGCGCGGGCAGGATCGAGCGCGTCCGTGTCCGCGGCCGGCGGCAGGAATTGATCCGGGAAGGCCCACGTAAACCCCTCGCCAGCCCGATGCCGAACACGCCGATCGTCCTGCGTCGGGACGATCGGCGGGGTTAAGGTGTTCGCGAAAAACGCTAACAACGTTATCGCTTATCATCGGATTCTGCCGACCGCCGCCAGTCTCCGCCCGCGGCTTTGAGGAGCGTGACGCTGGCGTTGAGTCGCCGGCCAAGGAGTTGCACGGCGGTCTGCTCGGCGGCGAGTTGGGTCGTCTGGGCGGTCACGACATTCAAGTAACTGACCGTGCCGGCCTGGTATTGATTGAGCGTGATGACCGCCGATTGCCGCGCCGCAGCGAGGGCTTCAGCCTGCACCGAGGCCTCTTGCGCCAGCATGAGGGCAGCGGCGAGATTGTCTTCCACCTCCTGGAACGCGGCGAGGACCGTCTGGCGGTAGGTGCCGAGGCTTTCATCGTAGACGGCGCGGGCCTGCCTGACCTGGGCGCGGACCTTGCCGGCGTCGAACAAGGGCATGACGGCCCCGGCGCCCAGCGACCAGATTTCATTCGGCGCGCTGAAGAGGTGCTGGTATTGTGATCCTTGATACCCAGCGGAGCCTGAAAGAGAGATGAGCGGAAAATAGCCGGCCTTGGCCACACCGATCCCGGCCGAAGCAGCGGCCAGCCGACGCTCCGCTCCGGCGATATCGGGCCGGTGTTCGAGCTGTTGCGAAGGGATCAACGCCGGCGGCACGGGGGGCGCAATCGTCAAATCGGCGGGCGGCAGAGAGAAGGCAGCCGGCGGTTGCCCAAGGAGGACCGCGATGGCGTGCTCGAGCTGCGAACGCTGCAGGCCGATGTCGATGGATTGGGCCTGCGCGGTCTTGAGCTGGGCCTCCGCCGCCGCGACGTCCGCCCGCGTGTCGACGCCCTGCGCATAACGGTTCTGCGTCATTTTCAAGGAGCGGGTGTAGTCCGCGATGATCCGTTCATACAGCCGCTGCTCGGTGTCCGCGACGCGCAGCGAGAAATAGGTCTGCGCCAGCGTGGCGTGCAGACTGAGGCGGACCGATTCAAGGTCGGCCGCGCTGGCCTCCGCCGCCGCCCGGCCGGCTTCCGCGCTGCGGCGCACCTGGCCCCAGAGATCGAATTCCCAACTGGCCGCCAGACCGGCGCCGAAGGTATTGAGCAACGAGGCGGGGATGCTCCCGCGCGCGGGGGTTTTGCCCCGGCTGGCCGAACCGTCGGCGCTGATTGACGGAAAGAGCGCGGAGTTGGCGATGGTGGCGGCGGCCTGCGCCTGCCGGAACTGTGCCTCCGCGACCTGCAGAGTGTTGCTCGAGATTTCAATCCGGTCCTGCAAGGCGTTGAGCATGGAATCGCCGTAGGTCTGCCACCATTTTCCGCGCGGGAGCTGTTCCGCCGGCTCGGCGGGTTTCCACTGGCCGGTCTCCTTGAAGGCCGGGGCGTCTACTTTAGGGCGCTCGTAGTTGGGACCGACGGCGCAGCCCGCGAGGACGAGCAGGGCCAGACCGGCGCAAAGATAACAATGGCCCAGCCGTATCGATGCAGATTGTAGGAGCGAGCTTGCTCGTGATGCCCAGGAAGGAATCGCCTGTCCCTCGACAAGCTCGGGACCCTGAGCCTGTCGAACGGGCAAGCAGGCTCCTACACCGATCACCCGACGACATGATCGTCTACGAATGAGGACGGGATTCATTGTATAGTCACGATGCTGGGCGTTCATGAAATCGGAAGACCTGCGGGGACGGGCGGAGCGGAATGGGGACGGAGACGCCGCACCAAGCGGGTCCCCCAGGCGCCAAATCGTTCCATGTAGAGATACACGACAGGAGTGGTGTACAGAGTGAGAATCTGGCTCACGATGAGACCTCCGACGATGGAGATGCCGAGCGGTTGCCGCAATTCCGCGCCGTCGCCGTGGCCCAGCGCGAGCGGCACCGCGCCCAGCAGGGCGGCCATGGTGGTCATCATGATCGGGCGGAAACGCAGCAGACAGGCCCGGTAGATCGCGTCCTCCGCCGGCGCGCCGGTCCGGCGCCGGTCCTCGATCGCGAAATCGATCATGAGGATGGCATTCTTCTTCACGATGCCGATGAGCAGCATGACACCGATGAACGCCATGATCGTGAAATCGGTGTGCGTAACGAGAAGGGCAAGAAAGGCACCGGCTCCGGCCGAGGGCAGCGTCAGAATAATCGTGATCGGGTGGACAAGACTTTCGTACAAAATGCCGAGCACGAGATAAACGGTCATTACCGCCGCCAGGACCAGGAAGGGCATGTTGGCGAAGGAGGCTTGGTAGACTTGCGCCGTGCCCTGGAAACTCCCGTGGATCGAGGTCGGGACTCCGATCCGCTGCAGGACGGTCTCGACCGCGCGGGTGGCGGTCGAGAGCGAGGCTCGGGGCGCGAGATTGAAGGACACCGTCGTCGCCAGGAACTGCCCTTGGTGGTTGACCACAAGAGAAGTATTGGTCGGCTCCCAGCGGGCAAACGCGGAGAGCGGCAC
This sequence comes from Opitutaceae bacterium, assembly GCA_035648795.1. GTDB lineage: Bacteria > Verrucomicrobiota > Verrucomicrobiia > Opitutales > Opitutaceae > Fen-1467. The sequence goes on along the minus strand of DASRKV010000407.1, from coordinate 4,163 downwards.
CTCCGCGCCGCTGTTGGAAACGATGTAAGTGTTGTTCAGCTCGGATGGATTTTGCCAGTAGGTCGGCGCCACCTCCATCACCACGTGGTATTGATTGAGGGGATTGTAGATGGTCGAGACCTGCCGCTGGCCGAAAAGGTCGTTGAGCGTGGAATCGAGCTGAAAGAGATTAACCCCGAGGCGTGTGGCGGCATCGCGATCCACGACCAGGGTCGTTTGCAGACCGAGGTCCTGCTGGTCGGTGCTCACATCCACGATCTCGGGGATTCGGCTCAGGGCTTGGCGAATCCGCGGCTCCCAGGCGCGCAGCTCGCTGAGATCGTCCGCACTGAGCGTGTATTGGTACTGAGCATTCGCGGACCGGCCGCCGACCCGGATGTCCTGGGCGGCCTGGAGGAAAAGGGTGGCGCCCGGCTGGTGCGCCAGCTTCCCGCGGAGCCGGTTGATGACCATGTCGGCGGAGATTTTCCGCTGGGCGATGGGCTTCAGGATGACGAAGAAGAACGCACTGTTGCGCTGGCCCCCGCCGGTAAAGGCCACCACGTGATCGACGGCCGGATCAGCCCGCACGATCGCGACGAAGTTCTCCAGTTTCTGCCGCATCGCCTGGAAGGAGATGCTCTGGTCAGCCACGAGGTTTCCCATAATGCGGCCGGTATCCTGCTGGGGCATGAAACCACTAGGCACGATGAAGAATAGAATGATGCTCAGCACCAGGGTGCAGAACAGCGCTCCGAGTGTGATCAGTCGGTGCGCGAGCGCCCACCGGAGCGTCCGATCATATCCCTGCAGCAGGCGCACGAACATCCGTTCGATGAAACGGGACAGCCGTCCGGGTTTTTCCTCGCTCTCCGGCCGCAGCACGCGGGCGCACATCATCGGCGTGGTCGTCAGCGAGACCACGAGCGAGACCAGGATCGCCGCGGACAGCGTGACCGCAAACTCGCGAAACAGCCGGCCCAGGACTCCGCCCATGAGCAGGATGGGCACGAAGACGGCGATGAGCGAAAAGCTCATCGAAACGACGGTGAAGCCGACTTCCCGCGCTCCCAACAGCGCGGCTTCGAACGGTGCGACCCCCTCCTCGATGTGCCGGGACACGTTCTCGAGGACCACCACGGCGTCGTCGACGACGAAGCCCGTCGCGATGGTGAGGGCCATGAGCGAGAGGTTGTCCAGGCTGTACCCGGCGAGATACATGATGCCAAAGGTGCCGATGAGCGAGACGGGCACCGCGACCGCGGGAATCGTCGCCGCCCGCCACCGGCGGAGAAAAAGAAAGACCACCATGATCACGAGCGAGATGGAGATGAGGAGCGTGCGCTCCACCTCGCGCAAAGAGGCGCGGATGGTGGTCGTGCTGTCGGAGGCGATCTGAAGATTAATCGAACTCGGGATTGATGCCTGTAAAATGGGAAGGATCGCCTTCACGCGATCGACGGTCTCGATCACGTTGGCGCCCGGCTGCCGGCGGATCAGGAGCAGGACCGCGGGCCGGCCGTCCGCCAGCCCCGCGTTGCGCAGGTCCTGCACGGAATCGGTCACGGTGCCGACATCGGTCAGACGCACCGCCGCCCCGTTGCGGTAGGCGACCACGATCGGCCGGTAGTCCACCGCCTTTTTTGCCTGGTCGTTGGCGGCGATCTGCCAGTGGCGGGTCTCGCCATCGAGCGAACCTTTCGGACGGTTGGCGTTGGTCGTGGCGATCGCCGCGCGAACCGCGGACGTGGCGATGCCGTAACGATTGAGCGCGGTCGGATTCAGTTCAACCCGCACCGCCGGCAGCGAACTGCCTCCGACCATCACCTGCCCGACACCGTCGACCTGCGCGAGCGCCTGCGCCAGGATGGTCGAGGCGGAGTCGTACATCTGCCCCTGGTCGAGCGTGTCCGAGGTCAGGGAAAGAATCATCACCGGAGCGTCGGCCGGGTTGACCTTGCGGTAGTTGGGATTGCTCGGCAGGCCGGTGGGGAGCAGGCTGCGGGCGGCGTTGATGGCCGCCTGCACGTCGCGGGCGGCCCCGTCGATGTTGCGACTCAGGTCAAACTGCAGGGTGATGTTGGTGGAGCCGAGCGAACTGGAGGAGGTCATCTCCGTTACGCCGGCGATGCGCCCGAGCGCCCGCTCCAGCGGCGTGGCCACGGTCGCAGCCATGGTCTCCGGACTTGCTCCCGGCAGGCCGACCGAAACCGAGATCGTGGGATTGTCGACCTGCGGGAGCGGCGACACCGGGAGAAGCCGCAAGGCCAGGATGCCCGCCAGCGCGATGCCCAGCGTCAGCAGCGTGGTGGCGACGGGCCGCCGGATGAATAGTGCGGAGGGACTCATGCCGTCGCCAGGGCCGGGACCGGTTTGGTTTTGCGGAGACGCTTCGCGAGCCGGTCAAAGGCCAGATAGATCACGGGCGTGGTGAACAGCGTCAGCACCTGGCTGAAAATCAGGCCGCCCACCATCGTGATGCCCAGCGGATGCCGCAGCTCGGAGCCCACGCCCGTGCCCAGCATGAGCGGCAAGGCGCCCAGCAGGGCGGCCAGGGTGGTCATCAGGATGGGTCGGAAACGGAGCAGGCAGGCCTGGTAGATCGCCTCCTCGGGGGTCTTGCCCTCATGCCGCTCCGCCTCCAGGGCGAAGTCGATCATCATGATGGCGTTCTTTTTCACGATGCCGATCAGCAGGATGATGCCGATGATGGCGATCATGCCGAGGTCGGTGTTCGCGAGCTGCAGGGCCAGCAGCGCACCCACGCCCGCCGACGGCAGCGTGGACAGGATCGTGATGGGGTGGATGTAGCTTTCGTAGAGAACGCCCAGGACAATGTACATCGCGACCACCGCCGCGATGATCAGGAACAGCGTGTTCGTGAGGGAGGCGCTGAACGCCAGTGCCGCCCCCTGAAAGCTCGTCAGCACGCTGGCGGGCAATCCGAGATCCTGTTTGGCGTTGTCAATGGCGGTCACCGCGTCGCCGAGGGAATAGCCGGGGGCGAGGTTGAAGGAAATGGTCGCGGCAGGAAACTGGGCGGCATGGTTGATCGCCAGCGGGGCGTGGTGCTCGCTGACGGTGGCCACCGCCATGAGCCGCACCTGCGCGCCGGTGCTCGAGGTCACATAGATGTTGTCGAGCGCCGTCAGGCTGCGCTGCAGTCCGGGCGGCGCCTCGAGTACCACGCGGTACTGGTTGGATTGGGTGAAGATGGTCGAGACGAGGCGCTGGCCAAACGCGTTGTAGAGCGCGTTGTCGATGGCCGCAACGGTGACGCCCATGCGCGCCGCCGAGTCGCGGTCGATCTCCAGGTAGGCCTGCACCCCGTCGTTTTGCAGATCGCTCGCCACGTCGGCCAGGGCGGGAAGCTCGCGCAGCCGGTCAACAAGACTCCCGACCCAGTGGTTCAGGTCATCGGGACTGGCGGTCTCGACGCTGAACTGGTATTGCGTGCGGCTGACCGAGCTTTCGATGGAAAGGTCCTGCACCGGCTGGAGGTAGAGCGTGATGCCGGACACGGCGGCGAGCTGCGGTTGCAGGCGGCGGATGATCTCGATGGCCTTCTCCTTGCGGTCGTGCTGGGGCTTGAGATTGATCAGAAAGCGCCCGCTGTTGAGCGTGGAGTTGGTCCCGTCGACCCCGATGTAGGAAGACAGGCTGGCGACGGCGGGATCCTTGAGAATCACGCGGCCCAGGGCCTGCTGGCGCTCCGCCATGGCGGTGAAAGAAACCGATTGCGCGGCCTCGGAAACTCCCTGGATCGCCCCCGTGTCCTGCACCGGAAAAAATCCCTTCGGAATGACAATGTAGAGCCCGACGGTGAGCAACAGCGTGCCGAGGGCGACGGCGAGAGTGAGGCCCTGGTGCTTGAGCACCCACTGCAGCAGGGTGCCGTAACGGGCGATCGTGCCCTCGATGAAACGGCCGCTGGCGCGATAAAAACGCCCCTGTTTCTCCTCGGGCGTGTGGTGCAGCAGCTTCGCGCACATCATCGGCGTGAGCGTGAGCGACACCACGGCCGAGATGAGGATGGAGACGGCGAGCGTGATCGCAAACTCGCGGAACAGACGGCCGACCACGTCCCCCATGAAGAGCAGCGGAATCAGCACGGCGATCAAGGACACGGTCAGCGAGATGATCGTGAAGCCGATCTGCTCGGCGCCCTTCAGCGCGGCTTCAAG
>DASRKV010000406.1:0-7819 GCA_035648795.1 Opitutaceae bacterium | reverse complement strand
GACTGCCGGGGGCTCAGGGGGCGGTAGCTTGACGATCGTGAGCCAGAAACTCTCGATGGCTTTGATGACTTTCATGAACTGCCCGAAGTCCACCGGCTTGGCAATGTAGCAGTTGGCGTGAAGCGAATAGGCGTTCTGGATGTCCTGCTTGACGGCGATGAAATGCGCCACCTGGTCCTGGTCGCCCATGACCGGTGTGATGGTCATCTCCTCCGCGTAGAAACTCCCGTCCTTTCGTTTGTTGACCAGCTCTCCGTGCCAGACGCGCCCGGCCAGGATGCGTTGCCACATCCCGGCGAAAAACGCGGCTTCCTGACGGCCCGAATTCAATACCCGGGGATTTCGTCCCACCGCTTCCGCGGCGGTGTAGCCGGTCAGTTGCGTGAAGGCCGCGTTCACCCATTCGATCGTGCCATCGCGGCCGGTGACGACGATGGCATTGGCGGTGGACTGCAACACGGCCAATTGCAGCCGCAATTGCGCCTCCACCCGGCGGCGTTCGGCGATCTCCGCCTGCAAGTCGGTGTTCGTGGTTTCGAGCTCGCTGGTGCGGACGCGGATCAGCTCTTCCAGGTGGTTGCGATAGCGGGCCAGTTCGGCTTCAGCGCGGTTGCGCTCGGTGACGTCGCGCAGGGAAAAGACGAGGAAATCCACCTCGCCTTGTGCGTCCAGGATCGGCGCTAGCGTCCAGTCCCGGTAGATTACGCCCCATTCCGGGTGATCCGGGAAGACAAACGGCTTGGCGTTGACCTCATGACGCACTTCGGTCCGGACGACGTTTTCAAAAATCGCCTGGTTCTCGGCGTGCGGATAGGACTCGAAATGATTGTGGCTGGGGAAATCCTCCACGGCGCGCCCGCACTCCCGGGCGTAGGCCTCGTTCACCCGGATGAAATTGAACTGCCGGTCGAGGATGACCAGCGAGTCGAGCGAGTGTTCGTAAAACGCCTCAAGAAACCGCGATTGCTCCCGCACCACGGCGGTGCGCTCGGCCACATGTTGCTCCAATTCCTCGTTGGCCGTTCGCAGCGCCGCGTTGGTCTGGCGCAGCGTTTCTTGTTGCTGCTGGCGCGCGGCGGCCCGGTGGGCTTCGGCTTCGGCGACGCGCGCCCGGGTCTGCGCCCGATGCATCGCTTCCGCGACGGCGGAGATCATCGTGCCGCCGAGGACGAAGACGCCCACGCCCAACCAATCGGCGGGATCCCCGATGGCGAGGCCGGACGGTTCGATCCAGAAATAGTCCACGATGAACGCTGAGAGGAGAGTGGCCAACAGACCGGCCCGCAAGCCGCCGTAGAGCGCCGCGAGCACGACGGCGGGATAAAACGTGACGTAGACATTCCGCGTCCCGAGCGCGTGCAACAGACCGCCGCGCACGAGGGCGGCCGCCGTCACCACCAGCAGCGTCACCATCACCCAGAGTCGCCGCTGTCGGCGGGCTGGCGGCGGGAACACGGGCGCGAAAGCCGCGACGCCCGGTGGGCGGCGGAGGGCGGATCGTTCGGATTCGACCTGATTGACGGAATCGGAGTCGGATTTCACGGTGCGGGCATCCAGGCTGAAATCCTTGAACTGGGAACCGTGTGGCGCTCGGGCCCGATTCTCTGGGGCGCGACTTTTCCGATGTCTCCGGTGCTCATCCTCTGGTCGCCTGGTCCGCGCCGCGGACATCAAGCGAGGCGCTGGCGTCGGCCTCCGTCAGCCTCCAACCCGCGGTCGTTCGACGAGGTTCGCATGGTCTGAGGCGGCGCCTCGCTAGACGGCGCATTCGATCGTGCCGGAGGAAATGGCGTAGCGGGTGAGTCCGGCCGTGTCGTGAATGCCGAGCTTGTTCATCAACTGCTGGCGATGCTTGTCCACGGTCTTGGCGCTGATGCCGAGTTCCGCGGCGATCTGCTTGTTGGGGGCGCCTTCGGCTACGAGCTGCAGCACTTCCTCCTCCCGCGGAGTCAACCCCGGCTGCATTCTCCCGGAAACAAAACCCGCTTCGCGCGCTTTCCGGCCGATCTGCAACAGGCGTTTCGTGATTGCCGGACTGAAAAAGGTTCGCCCGGCGCCGACCTCCCGAATCGCGCGCAACAATACCTGTCCGGAGCTCTGTTTTTCCACAAACCCCATCGCGCCCACCGCCACCATGCGTGCCACATACTCGTCATCGCTGCGGGCGGAGAGCGCAAGCACTTTGGCCGACGGATTGTCGAGGAGAATCTGCCGGGTGGCTTCGCATCCATTGAGTTTGGGCATGGCGACATCCATCACGATCACCGCCGGGCGGAGTTTGATCGCCAGCTCCACCGCCTCACGACCGGTCGTGGCCTCGCCCACCACGTCAAAATCTTCCACGGTCTTGAGGAAAGCCCGCAATCCTTCACGAACGACGGCGTGGTCTTCAGCCAGCAAAAGGGTGAGACGTATCATGGGGGGTAAGGCCGTTCCGCCGGCCGCGAATGAATTCCATGGCCCGCAGGCTAGGGCCGCCTGCCACCTGAGACAATGGCGAAGTTCTCGCTCGCCGCGGCCGGTGAGCCGGGCGGGGTAGGAAAACACCGTATACCATCGCCGCGTTTGGCGGCGTATATTCTCGCCCTGTGAGCCAGACGCCCCACACGACTCGTTGCCGCCAAGACAGGATCGCCGGAGGCGACGCCCCCGGCGTCCGCCGCGTCCGTGCGCGTGTCGTCCTGGGTCCTCCGGCCGCAACCATTCCGCTCGCGCCAGTTGAGCCGGGCGGTCTTCCGCAACCCCGCCGCCGCGTTGGCCACGGCCGCCTGAACACGCTGGTGCTCAACGTCCCCGCACGACGGCGGGTTTAATTTCCATCTATGCAAACCAAGAATCCCTTCAAACCGTTCCCGATCCGCAACGCCCGCGCCGCGACCGTCCGCCCGGTCACGGTGGAACCGCGCCGCTCGCGTGGCCAGCGGTCGGCCCTGCCGGTGTGGCCCCGCAATCCTGGCCGGCCGGTTTCGGCGATCGGCGATGAGGCGACCGTCGAACCGCCGAGCCCGAACATCCCGGAGCAGGAGACGGAGGCGGCGAGCGCGATCGATCACCGGGACGAACACTCGACGCTGCAGCTCTATTTGAATGAAATCCGACGGACCCCGCTGCTCACGGCGGCGGAGGAGAACCAGCTGGCGACCCGCATCCGGCGCGGCGACCACGCGGCGCGGGAGCACATGATCAAGGCCAATCTGCGCCTCGTGGTCAAAATCGCCTATGACTACAACCATCTGGGCCTGCCGATCCTGGACCTGATCAGCGAGGGCAATCTTGGTCTCATCAAGGCGATCGAGCGTTTTGACCCAGCCCGCGGCGGAAAGCTCAGCACCTACGCCGCGTGGTGGATCAAGCAGTCGATGAAGCGCGCCGTGGCCAATCAGTCAAAAACCATCCGTCTTCCCGTCCACCTCGTCGATCGGATCGCCCGCATGCGGAACATGATCAGCCGGTATCTGGAGAAATTCGGCCGCGAGCCCGACAATGACGAAATCGCCTATGAACTGCAGGTCCCGGTGAACAAGATCGCGCTCCTCAAGACGGTCAGCGTGCGCCCGGCTTCGCTCGAAGCCCCGCTGGGCGACGATGCGGACGCGCGCCTGCTCGGCGACATCGTGGGCGACGAGAACGCCCGCAGCCCCGACGAACATCTCGGCGACAAGAATCTCCTCGACGACCTGCGCAGCATCGTGAATTCGCTCGACGCGCGCGAGGCCGAGATCCTCAAACTGCGCTTCGGCCTGGACGGCGGGGATCCGTTGACGCTCGAGGACGTGGGCCGGAAATTCAAGATCACCCGCGAACGGATCCGCCAGCTTCAAGACCTGGCCCTGCGGCAGGTCCGCCGGCTGATGCATGAGCGGAGCCGGCAGCGCTCCTGGGATGAGGTTAAGGAAGAGCGTCGCGCCCTCAAACGCGCGGAGATCTTCCGCGAATTCCACGCCCAGCAGGCCGCGCGCCGCGCCAGCGCCTAGGCGGGCGCCGCGGGCTTGGCCTGATGCAGCGCCGCTTTGAGCCGCTCGGGCGTCATCGGAAGCTGCAACAGCCGGGCTCCCGTCGCATCGTAGATCGCGTTGGCAACGACCGCGCCCATCACAATGATCGCCGGCTCGCCGCCGCCCTGGGGCGGAAGGTCATTGGCTTCGACAAGCACCGTCTCGATCTTCGGCACCCACGAGAATCGGGGAAGCTGATACGTGTCGAAATTCGTGTCCAGGATGGCGCCGCCTTTGAAGTGCACTTCCTCGGTGAGCGCATAGCCCAAGCCCATCGTAATGCAGCCTTCCATCTGCATCTTCGCGCCTTCCGGGTTGATGATCAATCCCATCTCCTGAGCGCAGAGAACCCGCTTGACCTGCACCGTGCCCTTGCCCGCATCGACCGCTACTTCGGCGATCGCAGCGACGTAACTGCCGGCATCTATCCCGCAAGCCACGCCGTAACCGCGATGACTCGGCGCCACCGTCGGCGTCCAGCCGAAATGTTCGGCGGCTGCTTTGAGGACCCGGATCATCCGGGGGTCGGTCAGATGCCGCAGACGGAATTCCACCGGATCCGTGCCCGCCGCAGCCGCCATGAGATCGATCTGTGACTCGCGGGCAAAGCTGTTGGTGTTGTTCCCCGGCGCGCGCCACGCCCCCACGCCAAACGGATGCATCCCCGGCGAACCGTTGAATTCACCGGCGGCCGCCGTCCGATGATGCGGAATCGTATAGAATTGCACCGCCCCCCGCTCGCCGGCGGAGACGACCTGATAGTCCCAGAAAGCCATCTTCCCGGCGGAATCGATCCCGGAGTCGATCTTCACGACGGCGGCGGGCCGGAACGTGTCGTGGAAGAACTCCTCCTCGCGGCTCCACATCACCTGGACCGGCCGGCCCGTCGCCTTGGCAAGTCGCGCCGCTTCCACCGCCTGGAGATTGAATGCCTTGCCGCCGAAACCTCCGCCGACAAAGGGGGTGATCACCCGCACATCCTCGACCGCGAATCCAAGCGCGCGGGCGACCTCGTCTCGCACGCCGAACGGATTCTGCGTGGACGCCCACACGGTCGCCTTTCCCTCCTCGATCCTGGCCAGCGCCGCGTGCGTCTCGATCGCCGAGTGGGCGACATAACTGTTCAAATAGGTCAGGGCAAAGCTCCGCGCCGCCTGGGCCCGGCCTTGCGCCAGATCGCCGCCCTGGTTCACGACCCTCGGCGGCGGCGCCGCCCGCAATAGGTGGTCGAAAATGGTCCGGTCATCGACCGTCGCCGGGGGCGAGTCGAACTCGGCTTTCACCTTCTCCAAGGCGTGGTCCGCCACATCCGGCAGTTCGTGGAGCACCGCAACGAAATCGCCGTCCTCGATTACCTGGACACCGGCGATCGTCCGGGCCGCAGCCGTGTCGACCCGCTGCAATTTCGCGCCGTGCGCTGGCGGTCGGAGGAGCTTCGCGTACAACATTCCCGGCAGGCGAAGGTCGGCGGCGTAGTGCGCCTTGCCGGTCACCTTGTCCCGCGCATCCCGGCGTAGCACCGGTTTTCCCGACACCTTGAATCGCGCAATATCTTTCAGCGTCGGCTTTACGGTCAGGCGGCGCTCGATTTTCTGGCCTCTGGTCAACTCGCCGTAGCTGATCCGTCGCGCATGGTCCTGCTGGTCAAAGATCACCCCGTTCTCCGCCGTGAGCCGGGCCACGGGAACTTTCAGCGACTCGGAGGCGAGTTCGAGGAGCACGGCCTTCGCCTCGGCCGCCGCCGCGCGCAGCGCCAGGCTAAACTCGCGGGTCGTCTGCGAACCCCACGTGCCCATGTCATAGGGACACAGATCGGTGTCGCCCATGACGATGTCGACGGAGTCCAGCGACACTTCGAGTTCCTCGGCGACCGTCTGGGGGAGGGAGGTGATCGGGCCCTGGCCCATCTCGATCTTGCCGGTGAAGCAGGTCACGCGGCTGTCCTCGCCAATGCGCACAAACGCATTGAAATCGTTCGGCAGTCCCCGGCGAACCGCCGCCGGTCGGGAGGTTTCCTGCGCCACCACCAGATCACCAAGGGCCACGAAGACGATGAGACCGCCGCCGAGGCGCTTGAGAAAGTCGCGACGGTTCGAACTGGTGAGCTCCGCAAGATCGGCGCCGGACCGGATCTGAAGCCTGGAATCGTTGATCGGGTTCATGTCACAGCGCTCCTTTCATGGTCGCCGCCGCGGTCTGGATGGCGTCGATGATGCGGGTGTGGGCGCCGCACCGGCAGAAGTTGTCCTCCATTCCGCGGATGATCTGCTCGCGGGACGGTTGCGGATTCGTCCGCAGCAGGCTCACGGCGGTGAGAATCATTCCGGGCGTGCAGAATCCGCATTGCAGGGCGTCGTGCGCCATGAATGCCTGTTGGAGCGGGTGAAGCTGGTCGTTCTTCGCCAAACCCTCGATCGTCGTGACCGCTTTGTCCTGGACGTCCTTGACCGTGAGCGAGCACGACCGCATGGCCCGATCGTTCACCAACACCGTGCAGGCCCCGCAATAGCTCTCGCCGCAGCCAAACTTGGTCCCGGTGAGGCCGAGATCGGTCCGCAGCACCCAAAGCAGCGTGCGGTCCCGATCGACGTTCAACCGGACCGGTTGACCGTTGAGTTCGAAGGCAATCGTGTCGGACATGGGGTTCTCCAGGTTGAAAGTCGGTTGTCTTCCGGCCTCGCGTGATGCGATCGTCAGCCGGTCGCGCAATCAGAGCCACCAACCACGGTAGCGGGTCGGCGCACCGTCCCCAAGTCAAATCGCGTCACTTGCGCGACAAAATTCATCCTGGGTTTTCCGCCGGGCGGCAGGCCGGTCAGCTCCCGATCTTGTCGAAGCCCTTCGCCCGGTAGATGACGATTGAAACGACCCAGCACGCGACGAACAGCCCGATGATGACAAAACCGAGGACGCCGAAGTTGCTGTTCATGGCGCCGATCGCGTCCCAGAAACGGCCCGAGAGGCTGAGGCGATCGCCGAGGAGACCGAACGCTTCAATGCCCCCGATCACCACCGCCACCACCACGGAAACGAACGTGATCGTCAGATTGTAGTAAAGCTTGCGGACGGGGTGGGCGAACGCCCAGCCGTATGCGCCCAGCATCAAGACGCCGTCCGTCGTGTCGACGAGCGACATGCCGGCCGTGAAAAGCGCGGGGAACACCATGATCGACCAGATCGAGAGACCTTTGGCCGCCTCGATCGCCGAAAGGCCCAGCAGACCGATCTCAGTGGCCGTGTCGAATCCGAGACCGAAAAGCATTCCGAGCGGGTACATATGCCAGCTCCGCCCAATCAGATTGAACAGACCGCGGAAGATCCGTCCGAGGAAGCCGCGTTTCGCGAGCAGCAGATTGATTTCCTCGTCGACCAGGCGTTCACCCCGCCGGACACGCTGGAAGGTGCGATAGACATGGGCAAAGACTAAGAGGTTCGCCGCGGCGATCCCGAACAAGAACAGGACGGATATGACGGTTCCAGCCGTCCCGCCCAGATGTTTGAGCGCCACGAAGCGGGACTGCAGGACCGCGGCCGCCAGGGCGATTGCCACTGTAAGGCCGACCACGATGGTCGAATGGCCCAGGGAAAAAAAGAATCCAACGCCCGCGGGCCGTTTGCCCTCTTGCATCAACTTTCGCGTGACGTTGTCGATGGCGGCGATATGGTCGGCGTCGACGGCATGCCGGAGGCCAAAGCTGTACGCGAGCATGGCCGTTCCCAGAAGCACCGGGAACGCGCGGAACGCCGCGATCGCCCAGCCCCAGGCCACGATATTGGCGACGACCAGGCACGCATAGAGCCCAATGATCCTGACACGCAGACTG
>DASRKV010000405.1:0-2092 GCA_035648795.1 Opitutaceae bacterium | reverse complement strand
GAGATCCGTCGCCAGCAACGCGGGGTCGGCCACCGCGGACGCGCAGCGCGTGGTGTTCACGTTCAGGTTCGCCATCACGCCGGCGAGCACCTCGAAGCAAAGCGCAATCTGATCGTGACTGTCGAAGACCGGCGGCTTGTCCTCCTGCAGGTCGCGGTTGTAGGTGAGCGGAAGACCTTTCAGGAGCGTCAGCAGGGTGTGCAGGTTCCCCTGCAACCGCGCTGATTTGCCGCGCAACAGCTCGCAGGCATCCGGATTCTTCTTCTGCGGCATCAGCGACGAACCGGTGGAGAACGCCTCGGGCAGCGCGACAAACCCGAATTCGGCGCTCGCCCAGAGCACCAGGTCCTCGGCGATGCGGGACAGGTGCACCCCGGCAATGGCACAGGCCGCGGCGAATTCAATGAAGACGTCCCGGTCGGCCACGGCGTCCATGGAATTCTGCGTCACCCGCGCCCGCCCGCGTGCGTCGACAAAACCCAGGGCGCGCGCGGTGAATTCACGGTCGATGGGCAGCGTGGTTCCCGCAAGCGCGCCCGACCCGAGCGGACACCAGTTCGCGTGGTCCGCCACCACCGCCAGTCGCTCAAAATCGCGCTCCAGCATCTCCAGCCAGGCCAACAGGTGGTGGGCCAGCGGCACGGGTTGCGCCCGCTGCAGGTGCGTATAGCCGGGGATGAGGATGCCGGTGTTGGCCTCCGCCGTCGCGAGAATCGCCCGGCCGGCGTCACGGAGCTTCGCCTGCAGATCGGAGCAGCCCTGCTTGAAAAACAGCCGCATATCCACCGCCACCTGGTCGTTGCGGCTGCGGGCGGTATGGAGCTTGGCGGCGGCCGGCACCCGTTTCGTGAGCGCCTGCTCGAGGTTCATGTGCACGTCCTCGAGCTTGGGGTCCCACGGAAATCCGCCGGCCTCGATCTCCCGCCGCAATTCGTCGAGTCCCGTCTGGATCGCGTCGCGCTCCGCCGCCGAGATCAGCCCGACGTGCGCCAGCATGGCGGCATGCGCCCGGCTCCCTTGAAGATCGAACACCGCCAGTCGCCGGTCGAACGAGACGGATTCGCTGAACTTCAGCATCAGCGCGGAGGGTTCCGCCGAGAAACGTCCGCCCCAGGTGGCTTGAGGATTCTTGGCCATACGCGCGGCCTATCATCCTGCGGGCGGCGGCCGGGGCAAATAGAAAGATGGGTTGCCCGACGGAATCGGCCCGCCAAAGTGGGCGCATGCGGTGTCCCGCGTTCCGTTTGCCTGCTGTCCTCGTGCTGGCCGCCGTCCTGGCGGCCGGTGAGGTCCGCGTGGCGACCGCGTTGCCGCCGCCGCCCGCCCCTGCCTCCGGGCGTCGCGCGGAGGTGACGGTGGAACCGGCCGCGACGTCGATCTACATCGGGAAAGTCAGCCTCGCCATGCCGCCGTTCACCCGCCGCAACGGCGTTTATACCACCGCCTATCACGCGAAAGTGTTTCCTTTTTTCTTCTACAGCGAGCGGGGCAATATCTCGATCGAGTTCTCCGACGAACAATTACAAAAGCTTGAGCGCGGCGAAGCGGTCTATTTCAAGGGCCATGCCAGCAGCACCGATGGTGACGACCGCCGCATCGAGGGACGCGCCGTGCCGGACGCGGCCGGGGGCGGCCCCGGCAAAATCAAAGTCCGGGTGTGGGTGTCCAAGAGGATCGAATTGATTTTCAACAGCGTCTATCGGTTTACCGGAAAGGAGTGAATCGCCGCCCCATTCGACGTTGTAGGGCGGGGTCGCCGAACCCCGCCTCGTCCGGTGAAACGGCGGCATGAAGGATGTCGCGCCTTGCGGCGCTCGGTACGGCGATGCCGCCCCAGGTCCAATTGCCTCAATCAGGCGAAGCTGCACCCTCGCCGGCTTATTCCTTCCAATGCAGCACCACCGGCCCGTCGACGGACGGATGCAGGCTCTCATGCACCGGACACGTGTGCGCAGCCCGCTCCAGGACCCCGTGCGGGTCCGCGCTGCACGGCACCGGCAGCCAGATCTGCGTCGCCAAACGGGCGATACGCCGGGGGACGTCGGTTGACATCTCCTTGGTCACCTCGAACCGGGCGCCCTTGAGGTCGAGA
>DASRKV010000404.1:0-2111 GCA_035648795.1 Opitutaceae bacterium | reverse complement strand
GGGACGCGGACGACCAACCTCCCGGGCGCGGGTCCAGGGCCTGGCATCGGTTCTCGCCGCGCTCGGCGCCGCCGGCGTCAGCCTCGATCACCAGGCGATTCCTTCGGCGGAATTTATCGCGGCCTTGAAATGCCGCGGATTTTGCGTCTGGTGCTGGACGGTGAATCATCCGCGCGCCATGCTGCGTCTCGCCCGTTGGGGCGCCGACGCAATTCTTTCCGATGATCCGGCGCTGCTAAGATCAACTTTCCAGGCGCTTCCGCCATGATGCCGGACCGCCGCGTTGTGGCTTCCGTGTTTTGATGATCATTCTCCACGATCCCCAGTGTGCCGACTACGGTTCTCCCCTGCGTCCGGAGCAGCCGACCCGGGTCATTCAGAGCGCCGCGCATCTCCGCGCCGCCCACCCGGCGTGGGAATGGCGCATTCCGGCCATCGCGACCGAGGACATGTTGCTGACCGTGCACACGCCCGCGCATCTCAAACGCCTGCAGGTCCCGCCCGATTTTGACGAGGACACGCCGTACATCGAGGGCATCTACGATCACGCCCGACGCGCGGTCGGCGCGGCGTTGTGCGCCATGAATCTGGCGTTCGTGCAGCACGAAAAGGCGTTCGCCCTCATGCGTCCGCCGGGTCACCACGCCACCGCCGGGCAGGCGATGGGCTTCTGTTACCTGAACCAGATCGCGATCGCGGCCGTCGCCGCCCGCGCCCGCGGTGCGCAGCGAGTCGCGGTCTGGGATTTCGACGCCCACCACGGGAATGGAACGGAAGCCATTCTCGACAACCGGGAGGGATTTCTTTTCTGCTCGATCCACCAGTTTCCCGCTTATCCGGGCACCGGGACGCGCAATAGCTCCAACTGTCGCAACTATCCCATCGCCCCGCACACGCCGCGCGCCGATCACCGTGCCGAACTGGCCCGCTCGTGGGACGCAATCGTGGGCTACAAACCCGACCTCGTGCTGGTGTCGGCCGGATTCGATGCCTACGTCCGCGACCCGATCGCGGCCATGACGTTGGAGATCGAGGATTTCGCCGAGCTGGGCCGCTGGCTGCATCAGGCTGACTTTCCCGTCGCCGCCGTGCTGGAGGGAGGCTACAGCGCCGATCTGCCGCAATTGCTGGACGCTTTCCTTAGTGCCTGGGTGGAACCCTGAGGCCCGGCGAGGCGCCGCCTCAGCTTCTCGGAGCCGCGAGCGCCCGCGAGCGATTCAAATTATGATGCCGCGCGTCGGCTGGCGCACTTTCGCCTGTTCAATCCCGCGCCGCTGCCGCATGCTGATAAGCTCTTCACTCCTGCTGTAACTTTGAACGCAACGCCCGCTTATACCTTCATCGACCAACCCGCATTGCTTGCGCCGCTTTTCGACGCGCTGGACCGAGTACAAGAGGTCGCGATCGATACCGAGGCCGACAATCTTTTTCGCTACCGGACGCGGGTGTGTCTTCTGCAGGTCATGGCGGGGGAGAAGATTTTCCTGGTCGATCTCCTCGCCCCGCTGCCGCTCGACGGATTTTGGCAGCGCCTCGCCACCAAACACCTGATCATGCATGGCAGCGATTTCGACCTCCGGCTGCTCTACGACTTCTGCGAATTCAACGCGCACAGCCTTTTTGACACGATGATGGCGGCCCAGCTCCTCAACCTGCCGCGCTTCGGGCTCGCGCCGCTGCTCGAACACCATTTCGGCGTCGTGCTCGCGAAGGAGGGGCAGAAGGCCAATTGGTCCCGGCGCCCTCTGCCGCAAAAGCTGTTGGATTACGCGTCCCTGGATGTTCTTTACCTGCCCGGCTTGCGCAACATCCTGCGCGACGAGCTGCAGCGGCGCGGACGGCTCGCCTGGCAGGAGCAGCGCTGCCGGTGGCAGATCGAAAGCGCTCGTTCGGGTTTTCCCAAGAACGACGAACATGCCTGGCGCATCGGCCGGTCCGAGCGCCTCGGACCGCGCGGCCAGTGCGTGCTGTGGGCCGTGTGGCACTGGCGCGAGGAGGTTGCGCTGCGGCTCGACCAGCCGCCGTTCAAGATCACCAGCAATGACTTTCTGCTCGAGATCGCCTCGCGCGCCGACGCCGGACTCCCGGAGGAGGCCATCCTCGCGGTGGAT
>DASRKV010000403.1:0-5639 GCA_035648795.1 Opitutaceae bacterium | reverse complement strand
CATGACGCCTGAATTTCAGGCCCGGCTTGCAAACGAATTTCCGGCCGGCGCCACGTTTGGGCCGTCGGAACTGGACCGTCGGGAGTTCGTCAGGATCATGGGCGCTTCGATCGCCCTCGCGGGTCTGGCCGGCTGCGTTCGCCGGTCCGCCGAGAAAATCGTGCCCTTTGTGGCTTCGCCCGAAACGGTGATTCCGGGTCGCCCCGAATACTACGCGACCGCGATGCCGGTGGAGGGATTCGCGCGCGGGATTGTCGTCGAATCGCATGAAGGCAGGCCGACCAAGATCGAGGGCAATGCCGATCATCCGGAAAGCCGTGGCTCAACCGATGCGATCACCCAGGCGGCCATCCTCTCCCTTTACGATCCCGACCGTTCGCGCAGGCCCCGGCGAAAGGCGAAAGCGGGCGGTTGGGCGGCCTTTGAATCCGAGTGGACGCAGCACCAGGCGGCGCTGCTCGCCACGCAGGGCGCGGGGCTCGCGCTGCTGACGGAGCCCACGAGTTCGCCGAGCGTCCGGCGCGAACTTCAGCGCATCCTCGAAAAGTTTCCCAAGGCCCGTTCGTATCAACACACCCCGCTTGCTCGATACGAGATCGGCGGCGTCCAGCCCGATTACGATTTCGCTAAGGCGGATGTCGTCTTCATGATCGGTGGCGACTGCCTCTACCGGCATCCAGCGGCCCTGCGCTATGGCCGCGCGTTCGCCGGGCGGCGCCGCGTGGAAAACGGACGGGTGCGGATGAACCACCTTTATGCGATGGAAAGCACGCCGACCGTCACCGGCACGCTGGCCGATTTCCGGCTGCCCGCTTCGCCCCCGCGCCTCCGCGCGGTGCTCGACGCGCTCGCGCAGGTCATCGTCCACGACACGCCGCCGCCAGCGGCGGGATTGTCGCCGGCCGAAAGTCAGTTCGTGACAGCGCTCGCGGCTGATCTGCGCCGCCATGCGCCGGCGGTCGTTTGCGTGGCCGGCCCGGAGGAGGATGCCGACATCCAGCGCTGGGCGCTCGCGCTCAACGCGCATTTCGGAGCCAATGGGAACACGGTCCGCTTCCTGGCGCCGCAGCGTTCGGACATGGATAAGGCGTCGGCGGGAGATCTGGCGGCGCTCTGCGAGACGATGCGCCGCGGTGAGGTGACGCATCTCTTTATCCTCGGTTCGAATCCCGCTTATACGGCGCCAGCCGACCTCGATTTTGCCAGCCAGTTGGGCCAGGTTCCGTTTACCGTCCATCACGGCGGGCACGTCGATGAAACGGCCGTCCTGTGCACCTGGCATCTTCCGGAAAGTCATTGGCTGGAAACCTGGGCGGACCTGCGCGCCTACGACGGCACCGCGACGATTCTGCAGCCGTTGATCGAGCCACTTTATGATACCCGCGGGGGTCTTGAAATTCTGCGACTGATCACTGCATCTCCGGGTGAAAAAGCCTACGACATCGTACGCGAGACGTGGCAGCACGAGCGCGGCGGATCGGATTTCGATCTCCATTGGAATCGTTGGTTGAACGCGGGAATCGTCGACGGCTCCGCGACTGCGGCGGTTGCCGGCCCATCCGCCGATGGCACGTTCCCGGTGCTCGCCCGACCGGTGGCAGAAGATTTGCCGGTCCTCATTCTGCAACCGGACGCCACGATCCTGGACGGCCGCTGGGCCAACAATGCCTGGCTCCAAGAATTGCCCAAACCCCTGACGCAGCTCGTGTGGGACAATGCCGCCCTGGTCAGCCCCGCCTTTGCCGCGCGATTCGGGATCGCCAGCGGCGAACTGCTGGCGTTGTCCATCGGTCCGCACGCCGTGGACGCGGCCGCAATGATCATGCCGGGACAGGCCGAGGATTGCGTCACCCTCTCGCTGGGCTACGGCCGAACGGCGGCGGGATCCGTGGGGACGGGGCACGGGTTCGATGCGTATCGTCTCCGCTCGGTGAACGCTCTCTGGCAGCGATCCGGCCTGCACGTGCGCAAAACGGGGCGGCATCATGCGCTCGTGACAACCCAGCAGCACTTCGCAATGGAAGGCCGCGACCTGGTGCGGGTGGTCTCGCCCGATGCATTGAGCGTCCCGCCGCCCGCCGCCAGTCCCACGCTGTATCCACCGCGGAAGTCAGCCGGCTATGCGTGGGGGATGTCGATCGACCTCAGCACCTGTATCGGCTGCAACGCCTGCATCGTCGCTTGCCAGGCGGAGAACAACATTCCGGTGGTCGGTAAGGATCAGGCGGCCCGCGGACGGCAGATGCACTGGATCCGGGTCGACACCTATTTCGAGGGCGATCCGGCAAGTCCGCGTGTGGTGCATCAGCCCGTTCCCTGCATGCAGTGCGAAAACGCGCCCTGCGAACTCGTGTGCCCGGTGGCCGCAACCGTGCACAGCAGCGAGGGGTTGAACGAGATGGTCTACAATCGCTGCGTGGGCACGCGCTATTGTTCCAACAACTGTCCCTACAAGGTCCGGCGCTTCAACTTTTTCGACTACCGGTCCCCGCCCGCCGCCCTGGCCAACCTGCAGAAAAATCCCGACGTGACGGTGCGCGAACGTGGGGTGATGGAAAAATGCACCTATTGTGTGCAGCGGATCAACGCCGCGCGCATCACGGCGGAGAAGGACGGCCGGCCGATCCGCGACGGCGAAATCAAGACCGCGTGCCAGCAGGCGTGCCCGGCGGAGGCCATCGTCTTCGGCAATCTCGCCGATCCCGACAGCCGCGTGTCCCTCCGGAAACGCGAGCCGACCAATTATCTCCTGCTCGAGGATCTCAACACCCGGCCCCGCACGACCTATCTCGCGAAAGTGCGTCACCCGGAAGGAGGCGCCGCCTCATGAAACCCCCGGTTGCCGCATCGCCCGCGGGCCCGGACGAGGCACTGATTGCCCCCGGCCAGACCATGGAGTCGGTGACCCGGACGATCAGCGACATTCCGCTGCTGCACCCGTATCCGCGCTTTTGGTGGACCGGCTTTGTCGTCGCCTTTGCGCTCGTCCTGCTCCTGCTGGCCTCGATCGCCTGGCTCTTCACGCGCGGCATCGGAATCTGGGGCGTGAATGTGCCGGTCGCGTGGGGCTTCGCGATCGTGAACTTCGTCTGGTGGATCGGCATCGGGCACGCCGGCACCTTCATTTCGGCGATCCTGCTGCTGTTGCATCAAACGTGGCGCACCTCGATCAACCGGTTCACGGAGGCCATGACGCTGTTCGCCGTCGCCTGCGCCGGGCTGTTTCCGATCCTCCACCTCGGCCGGCCCCAGTTCTTCTACTGGCTGGCGCCCTATCCCGACTCGATGGGCCTGTGGCCGCAGTTTCGCAGCCCGCTGGAATGGGACGTTTTTGCCGTCTCCACCTATGCCACGGTTTCGCTGGTGTTCTGGTATATCGGCCTGCTGCCCGATCTCGCGACGATGCGCGACCGCGCCGCCACGCGATTCAAGGCGCGCCTCTACGGCCTGTGCAGTCTCGGCTGGCGCGGCGACGTCCGGCATTGGGTACACTATCAGAAACTCTACGTTCTGCTCGCCGGGCTGGCGGCCCCGCTGGTCATTTCGGTGCACACGATCGTGGGCCTCGATTTTGCCATCGCCATCCTGCCGGGCTGGCATTCGACGATCTTTCCCCCGTATTTTGTCGCCGGCGCCATCTTCTCCGGCTTTTCGATGGTCCTGACGCTGATCATCCCGCTGCGGGCGGTTTATAAACTGCAGGGGCTCATCACCGCCCGCCACCTCGACCTGATGGCGAAGGTGATGATGACGACCGGGTGGATCGTGATCTACGGCTATGTCGACGAATTTTTCAACGCGTGGCGCAGCGGCGACATCTTCGACCGTTTCGTGGACGTCAACCGCGCGATCGGACCGTATGCCGGCTATTTCTGGGCGTTGATGCTATGCAACGTCGTCGCGCCCCAATTGTTGTGGTCGCGCCGCCTGCGCCACAACGTAGCCGTGCTCTTTGTCGTGGCCTTGCTCGTGAACGTCGGCATGTGGATCGAGCGTTTCGTCATTGTCGTCACGAGCCTGCATCGCGATTTCCTGCCGTCGTCCTGGGGCATGTATCACGCCACCTTCTGGGATTACTCGACGCTGGCTGGCACGGTCGGCCTGTTTGTCGCCCTCCTGTTCCTTTTCCTGCGCTTCCTGCCAGCCATCTCGATGACGGAAATGCGCCGCTTCGTGGCGTCGGGAAAGGCGGATCCATGAAGGCGCCCAACCACGGTCTGCTGGCAGCTTTCACATCCGAGACGTCGTTCCGGTCGGCCTTCCAGAATCTTCGCGAAGCCGGCTGCGTGCGGCTCGAAGCCTACACGCCCTATCCGGTCGAGCCCGGAGTGCTGCCCGGAGCCACGACCCCGATGGCCTGGATCATGTTGCTCGCCGGCGTCATCGGCGCGAGTGGCGGCTTTTTTCTGCAATGGTTCGCGGCGCGCGACTATCCCGTCAATGTCGGCGGCCGGCCGCTCAACAGCTGGCCCGCCTTCATTCCGATCACGTTTGAACTGACGGTGCTGACGGCCGCGCTGGTTGGCGTCCTGGCGTTCTTCTGCCTCGCGGGTTTTCCCCGTCTGCATCACCCCGTGTTTGCCGATCCGCGCTTCAAGCGGGCGAGTCAGGACCGTTTTTTCATCTGTATCCGCGCCGACGATCCGCTCTATGCGAGCGAAAGCGTGCGGCGCATTCTGACGGAGGCGCGGCCGGAATCGATTGCGGAGGTGCTGGCATGAAAGCCGGACGCTTCCTCCCGCGAGCGCTCGCGGCGCTGCTGCTCGCGGCCGGTCTCACCAGCTGCGACAATATGAAGCATCAGGAAAACGTGCGGCCCTTCGAAGCGTCAGCACATTTCAGTGACGGCGCCTCGGCGCGGCATCCGCCCGCCCACACGGTGGCCCGCGGAGAACCGGCGCCGGACGACCCCGTGGCCACCGGGCAGAAGGACGGCGTCGCGCTGACGGAAATTCCGCTGCCGCTGACGCGCGCCTTGCTCGAACGCGGCCGCGAGCGATTCAATGTTTTCTGCGCCGCGTGTCACGGCGAGGACGGCTTTGGGCGCGGCATCGTCGTCTGGCGCGGGTTTCCGGCCCCTCCCTCGTATCAGGAACCATGGCTGCTCAAGGCGCCGGCCGGCCATTTTTTCAGGGTGATCACCCACGGGATCGGCCGGATGTATCCGCTGGCGGACCGGATCGAACCCCGCGACCGCTGGGCGATCGTGGCCTATGTGCGCGCCCTGCAGCGAAGCCAGCACGCCACCCTGGACGATGTTCCGTCCGCCGAACGTCAACAGCTGTCCGCACCATGAACCTGGCCCATGAACCCGATTCGCGGCGGTTTGAACGCCGGGCCGGCTGGACGGCGGTGGCGGCCGGCCTGGCGGCACTCGGCCTGCTTTGGCTCGATCCCGGCGACTTTTCGCTCGCCTATCGATTTGTGGTATTCGCCGTCCTGGCGCCGGCGATAGGTTGTCTGATCTTCACCCTGATCCATCGTCTGACCGGCGGCCAGTGGGCGATCGGACTGCGGCCGTTCCTGCTGGCGGGTGTTTCGCTCCTGCCGTGGATCTGGCTCTTGGCCCTCCCGATTCCGTTTCTGCCGCTGGCGCTCAGCCGGCATGCACCGCGACTGGCTTCCGCCGCGCACGGTTA
>DASRKV010000402.1:0-10806 GCA_035648795.1 Opitutaceae bacterium | reverse complement strand
ATGGCGGAGAGGGAGGGATTCGAACCCTCGGTACCCTTGCGAGTACACATGATTTCCAATCATGCACATTAGACCACTCTGTCACCTCTCCGGAGACCCAATCGGCGCGCTGGCGTACGCATCGACTGCGTGGCTGGGGGGCCAAATAGAGCGGAAAGCCGATGCGTGGGTCAAGGGGTTAATCCGCAGCGTGCGCGGCGGTGCATCTCCGAGTTGTCGGTCGCCCAAAGTGCCATGGGCATCTTGGTTAGGTCCGGGTTTTTTTCGAACCACGCGCGGGACTAGCCTTCGCCGGAGGCTTCCGCCGTCGCCAAGCCCATGCCGGAGGAGACGGCTGGCAGGCCCGCCTGTGCCACTTTCGAACAACCTCGCAATCTACCGCCTGCGTCGGGCTCCGCAGAATTTGCGCAGAGCGCCCGCCGGAACCGTTGTAAAGGGAATTAATAAGACCCATCGTCAAAACCTACTTGCGCGACCAAGGGGGGGTGGTAGCGTGACCTTGTTTTTCTGCGCGCCGCCATGGTCTCCCCGAACACAGAAATCGCCTATAACAGCAAGATCGAGGGGGATGTGATCGTTTCCCGTCTGGACGCGGTGATCAATTGGATCCGCGCCAACTCGATGTGGCCCATGCCGATGGGGCTGGCCTGCTGCGCGATTGAACTGATGGCGGTGGCGGCCGCCCGCTTCGACATCGCCCGCTTCGGCGCGGAAGTCATGCGCTTCTCTCCGCGGCAGGCGGATTGCATGATCGTGGCGGGGACGGTGACGTACAAAATGGCGCCGCAGGTGCGCCGCATCTACGATCAGATGGCAGCCCCAAAATGGGTGATCGCGATGGGCGCCTGCGCAAGTACCGGCGGCATGTATCGGAGCTATGCCGTCTTGCAGGGGGTGGACCGGATTGTGCCGGTGGATGTTTACGTCAGCGGGTGTCCGCCGCGGCCGGAAGCCCTGCTCGACGCGCTTATCATGCTGCAAGCCAAGGTCCGACGCGAGCCGGCCGCCCGCCGCCTTTTCACCGCTTGAACCGCCCCGCCAACGCCCGCCGATGACTGCCACTGCCGACGTCGCGACCTTCCTCGCCGAGAGATTCCCGCAGGTTACGGGGCGTCCGAGTGTCGACTGGCCGGCGTTCAATGTGCCGATGGCGCAAGTGCCGGACGTGCTGCGAAGTCTGCGCGACGAAGCGGGCTATGACTTGCTGGCCGATTTGACGGCCATCGACTGGAGCGCCGCGAAGTCGCCGCGCTTCACGGTGGTCTGGCACCTGCTATCGACGGTCCGCCACACTTATGTGCGCCTCGCCGCCGAGTGTGCGGACGACGCCCATCCCGCGATGCCCAGCGCAACCGGCGTGTGGCCGGGAGCGAACTGGCATGAGCGCGAGGCGTACGACATGTTTGGCATCACGTTCACCGGTCATCCGGACTTGCGCCGCATCCTGATGTGGGACGGCTACCCGTATTTTCCGCTCCGCAAGGACTTCCCGCTTGCCGGGATCGAGACCGTCTTGTCCGATGTCGCGGTCGCCGCCGAGACCGGTGCCACGGTCAAGCCGGCACCGTATATGGGCGGGCCGTTCGTCGCAAAAACGGGCGGCACGATGGAGACGGCCGAGCCGCGGGCGAAGGACCAGAGCTGGACCGAGCACCAGGAGAAACCCGTCTGACATTACCCCTCGTCATGAAAACAATACTCAAACCGCTGACGGCCGTTCTGGCAGCCCTGTGTCTGGCGCTGACGGCCGATGCGCAGGTCACGAAGGAGCAGGAGGCGGGAATCCGCAAAATGATGCGGCTCACCGGCATGATTCAGTTGATGGAGCAGATCAATGACCAGATGGTGGCGACGCTCAAGCAGGACGCCCCGGCGGGCGTGCCGGAGGGATTCTGGAGCCGGGTCCGGGAGAAAAGGATGAACCGCGAGCAAGTCGTCGGGCAGATGATCCCCGTCTACGCGAAATATTTCTCGGTGGAGGACTTGAAGGCGATCAATGCATTTTATGAGAGCCCGGCCGGCCAGCACTTGGTGACGAATCTGCCCCTGGCGATGCAGGAGAATATGAAAATCGGCCAGGCGTGGGGACAAAAGGTCAGCCAGGAGATCCTCGACGATTTGCAGTTCGAACTGCGCCGGAAGCAGAATCCCGACAGCATCACCGTGCCGGGAAATGGGAAATGAAGGTGATGATCAAAGGCGCTTAGGCTCGTTCTCCCATGGCGACCGAATACACCTATCCGGAGAGCGCGGCCCAGACACCGGCGGGGGCGCAGCCGGCCACGCCGGAGCAGATGTCCATCAGCATGGGTCCATCGCACCCGTCAACGCACGGCGTGCTGCGCCTGCAAATGGAACTCGACGGCGAAAGGGTCACCAAGGCGGATCCGGTGATCGGCTATCTCCACCGCGGGGACGAGAAGATCGCCGAGAACATGACCTACAACCAGTTCGTGCCCTACACGGACCGGCTGGATTATCTGGCCCCGCTGGCGAACAACGTCGCGTACGCCATCGCGGTCGAGCGACTGGCGAATCTGGAAGTGCCCCCGCGTTGTCAGGCGACGCGCGTGGTCGTTTCGGAGCTCGCGCGCATTTCCTCGCACCTCATGGGCCTCGGCGCGTTTGGCATCGATGTGGGCGCATGGACGGTGTTTCTCTACACGTTCACCGAACGCGAGAAGCTCTACCGGCTGTTCGAGGAACTGACCGGGGCGCGATTCACGACCAGCTACACCCGCATCGGGGGCGCGGCGCGCGACATTCCCGACGGCTGGCTCGACCGGGTGGGGGCCTTTTGCGATCAGTTCCTGCCGATCCTCGAGGAAACGCTCGCGCTGTTGACGCGGAACCGGATCTTTGTCGATCGAACGGCCGGCATCGGCGCGATCAGCCAGCAGGACGCCATCGCCTATGGACTTACCGGCCCCAATCTACGGGGCTGCGGCGTGCCGCTGGATCTGCGCAAGGACCGGCCGTACAGCGGGTATGAACAGTACGAATTCGACGTCCCGGTCGGCAGCAAGGGCGACTGTTATGATCGCTACCTTTGCCGCGGGGAAGAGATGCGCCAGTCCGTGCGCATCCTCCGGCAGGCCATCAAGAACTTCCCGGGCGGCGACTGGTACGCGAAAGACGCGAAGCGCATCTTCGCCCCGCCGAAAGAAAAAATCCTCACCAGCATGGAGGAGCTGATCCAAAATTTCATGCTGGTGACGGAGGGGCCGCAGATGCCCCCGGGCGAAGTCTATTTCGAGGCGGAGAATCCCAAGGGCGCGCTCGGCTTTTTCGTGGTGTCGCAAGGCGGCGGGGTGCCGTGGCGGTTGAAGATTCGCGGTCCTTCGTTCTGTAATCTCAGCATCCTGCCCAAGGTATGCGTCGGGGCGATGCTCACCGACATTGTCGCGATTCTCGGCTCGTTCGATTTTGTGATGGGAGAATGCGACCGGTGAGAAAAACCATCGAGCAGTGAGGAGCGAGCATCGAGCATGAATCACAGCGCAATCAACTTCCAACATTCGCCCCGGCCGGCTGAAGTCTTCCCGTTGCTGGCTGCTCACCACCCGCTACTCGCTACTCGCTACCCGCTACTCGCTACTCGCTACTCCAGGAGATGAATCTGACGCCTGAGACTTTGCAGAAGATCGACGAGGTCATCACCCACTACCCGGTGAAGCGGAGTGCGGCGATGCCCTTGCTGCACCTCGTGCAGGAAGAGCAGGGGCACATCTCGTCGGAAGCGATCGAATGGATCGCGGCGAAGCTCGAACTCCAGCCGGTCAATATCTACGAGTTGGTGACGTTTTACCCGATGTTCCGGTCGAAACCGGCCGGTCGCCGGCACATCAAGGTCTGCCGCACGCTGTCCTGCGCGCTGGTCGGCGGCGTCCCGGTGGGCGAGGAATTCCGGCGGCAGTTCGCCTGCGATCGGGAAGCGACCTCCGCCGACGGGGAAGTGACGGTTGAATTTGTGGAATGCCTGGCCAGTTGCGGCACGGGTCCGGTCGTCATGATCGATGAGGAGCTCCACGAACGGGTTGACGTCGCCAGAGCCCGCGAGCTGGCCGAACAAATCAAAGCCGAGGCGGCCGCCCGCGCCAGGATGTGAACGTTTCGCCCTTGCCCTCATGAAACAATCTCCGGTTCCCGACCTCCTTTTCACCTACGGCACGCTGCGCCGGGCCGCGGGCAACGCCGCTCACCGGTTGCTAGCCGACAGTGCCGAGTTGGTGGGCCACGGCGTGGTCCGGGGCCGGCTTTACCAGGCGACGGGATTCCCCGTGCTGGTGCCCGATCCGCAGGGAAACCCGGTGATGGGCGAGGTCTACCGCGTGTTCGCTCCGCAGGCGGCGTTCCTGCGCCTCGACCAGTACGAGGGATTTGACCCGGCGTCGCCCGACACGAGCGAGTTTCGCCGCGACCTGGTGCCGGTGGAGATGAACGACGGCCATACCGTCACCGCCTGGGCCTACATTTATCAACGCCCGCTCTTCGATCTGCAGCCGATCCCGCACGGCGACTACGCGAAATATCTTCGCGAGGATTCCGGGTCGTCGGGCAATTGAACCCAGCCTCCATTTTTCCGCCCATTCCTGTCATGCCGCATCCCGCCGAACGCCGCCTCGTTTTCGAGCATATCGATGAGCCCGGCTATACGACCGACCTGGCGTGCTATCTCGCGCACGGAGGGTATGAGTCGTTGAAGAAATCGGTGGCGCGAAAGCCCGAAGAGCTGATCGACGAAGTCAAGAAGTCGGGGCTGCGCGGCCGAGGCGGCGCCGGCTTTCCCTGCGGGGTCAAATGGACGCTGGTCGATCGCAAGAGCGGCAAGCCGATCTACCTCATCGTCAATGCCGACGAATCCGAGCCGGGCACGTTCAAGGACCGTTACATCGTCCACCAGGATCCGCACCAGCTCATCGAGGGGATCATGATCACCTGCTGGGCGAACCAGGTGAAGCAGGCCTACATTTATATCCGCGGCGAATTTCCTCGCGGGGCGCGCATTCTCGAGCAGGCCATCGCCGAAGCGCGGGCGCGGAACTTGGTCGGTCCGAACATCCTCGGCACCGGCTATTCGTGCGAGATCTACGTGCACCGGGGCGCCGGCGCCTACATTTGCGGCGAGGAGACGGGCCTGATCGAGTCGCTCGAAGGAAAGCGTCCGTATCCGCGCATCAAGCCCCCGTTCTTTCCCGCCGTGCTCGGGCTTTACCAGTGCCCGACCATCGTGAACAACGTGGAGACGCTGTGCCACGTGAAGCACATCGCCGCGATGGGAGGGGAGGCGTTCGCCCGCCTCGGCACGCTCAACAACACCGGGACGCGACTGCTCTGCGTGAGCGGCCACGTCCAGCGTCCGGGCTATTACGAGGTCGAATGCGGCAAGGTCACCCTGGGGCGGCTCCTCCACGAGATTTGCGGGGGCCCGCGGCCCGGCCGCCAGTTCAAGGCGGTCATCCCCGGCGGCTCCTCGTCGAAGGTCCTCCGCTTTGGCGAGCGCTTTAAGGTCAAACAGCGCGACGGGACGACGGTCGACTGGGGCGTCGAGGACATCCCGATGGATTTCGATTCGCTGGCGGCGTGCGGCACGATGGGGGGCTCCGGCGGCGTCATCGTGATGGACGACTCGGTCGACATCGTGGCGGCGCTGGCCAATCTCAACGCCTTCTATGCGCACGAGAGTTGCGGCCAGTGCACGCCCTGTCGCGAGGGTTCGCTGTGGATGAAGAATATCACCGCCCGCATGGTGCGCGGCGAGGCGCGGCCCGAGGACGGCGAGCTGCTCAAGAGCGTGGCCGATCAGATCGCGGGCCGCACCATCTGCCCGTTCGGCGAGGCCTGCGCGTGGCCCACGCAGAGCTTCGTGCTGAAATTCGGCGACGAATTCAAAGGTTACGCGGAGGCGGGGAAGACAAAAGCGACGGAGGCGCTGCCGCTGGTCTGATGATCGCGACGGACAAAGGAGTCAGGAGCGAGGAGTCAGGAGCCAGGAGCCCACGCGCTCCGGCCCGAACTTTCGAGGACCTGATCGTGTGGCAAAAGGCCCACGCATGGGTGCTGGCGGTTTCCCGGCTCACGGAGGAATTCCCGACCAAACCTGGACGATGCAGCCCCACGGAAAAACGCGTTTTACTCCGGACGGGAACAAACTTCAGATGGAGCGTAGCTGCGAGCGCCAGCGAGTGGATTCGGGATCAGCAGTCCACTCGCTGGCGCTCGCGGCCACAAGGTCAGTGCTGTTTTCTGGGAGTAGACGATGTAGGAAGGGGACGTCCCGCTCTCCCGTTGTTTCCTCAACTTGAGGAAGTCAGCCGCCTGCTCACTGCATACTCGCGGGCGATCGAAACTCCTGGCTTCTGACTCCTTCAATCCTGACTCCTTTTCCAATGATCGCTCCGTCCAAACCCGACCTCATCACCGTCAATATTGACGGCCGGGAGATCGCCGTGCCGAAAGGGACGAACATGATCGAAGCGGCGCGGCTGCTGGGCATCGAGATCCCGTATTTTTGTTACCACCCCAAGCTTACGGTCGTGGGAAACTGCCGGATGTGCCTGGTTGAGATGGGCCTGCCGGCGCTCGACCCGGCGACCCGACAGCCGGTGGTGGAACCGGCGACCGGGAAGCCGAAAATCAACTGGGTGCCGAAGCCGACCATCGCCTGCTTCACCAACGCCTCGCCCGGCCTGCACATCCGCACCGGCACGCCGCTGGTGCGGGACTGCCGCGAGGGCGTGATGGAATTTCTCCTGATCAACCATCCGCTCGACTGCCCGATCTGCGACCAGGCCGGCGAATGCAAGCTGCAGGAGCAGGCCACGGGTTACGGCCGGGGCTATTCGCGCTTTGTGGAGCAGAAGAACGTCAAGCCCAAGCGCACGCTGCTCGGCCCGCGCGTGATGCTCGACGACGAGCGCTGCATCCTCTGCTCGCGCTGCGTGCGCTTCTGCAAGGAGGTCGCCCGGGACGACGTGCTCGGTTTCATCGACCGGGGCAGCTACAGCACGCTCACGTGCTATCCGGGACGGAAACTCGAGAACAATTACTCGCTGAACACCGTTGACATCTGTCCGGTCGGGGCGCTGACGAGCACCGACTTCCGTTTCAAGATGCGCGTCTGGTTCCTGAAAGCCACCCCGGGCATTTGCCCCGAGTCGTCGGTCGGCGTGAACACCGAGGTCTGGAGCCGCGAGGGCGTCATCTATCGCATCACCCCGCGCCGCAACGACGAGGTCAACGACACCTGGATGGCGGATACCGGCCGGTTGTTGTACAAACAGGTGGCGGCGGACGACCGTTTGCGGGAGCACTCCGCGGCGGGAACGACCGTCCCGGCCGCCGACGCCCTCGCCCAGGCCGGCGTTTTGCTCCAAGCCGGTGGCGTGGCCATTGTCGGCTCGGGCCGCAGCAGCGTCGAGGAACAGTTGCTGACCAGGAAGCTGGCGGACGCGATCAGGGCCGCGACCTGGCTCGTGAGCCGGGTGGGGCGGGGTGACGGGCTGCTGATCTCCGCCGATCGTAATCCGAACGTCCGCGGCGCGCTTGTCACCGGCCTGATTTCCGCGCTGCCGTCGCCGGAGCTCACCGAACTCGCCGCGCAAATCGACGCCGGCAAAATCAAGACTGTCGTTTCAATCGGCGAAGACCTGATCGCTGCCGGCCTGCGACAAGAACAGCTCGACCGGATTTCGATCGTCTACCTTGGCCCTCACGCCAACGCCACGAGCGCCGCGGCAAAGGTGGTCATTCCGACGCTTACCGTCTTCGAAAAATCGGGCAGCTTTATCAACCAGCAGTTCCGCCTCCAGCGGTTTGTGCCGGCCGTGCCGGGTCCGTCGGGGGTGGCCGACGACCTGGTGACACTTTCGAAGCTGGTGGCGGCCGCGGGTGGTCCGGCGTTGGCGGGCGACATTGATGACCTCTGGACGACGCTGGCCGCCGAGGTTAAACCGCTGGTTACGGTCACCTACCGGAATCTCCCCGCCACCGGTCTATTGCTTGACGCCGGCGATCTCGCGAAACTGCCCTTTGCCGAGGGGGCTGGCCTGCATTTCGAGCCAAAGCCGTAACGAGCATCGAGGAGCGAGCAGTGAGCATTTTCAACCCAAACCAAGCGACCTTAGCAAACTTTCCGCGCAATTCGCATCACGATTGACCGACCGTTCGGAGCCTACTCGATTCTCGCTACCCGCTACGCGCTACCTTCTGCAATGATCGAATTCTTCGCCAACCTTCCCCCGCTCGTGCAGGGCCTTCTCAAGGGCCTGGCGGTGATCATCGTGATCTTTCCGATCGCGGGAGCCTGCTCGATGGCGGAACGCAAGGTCTCGGCCTGGATTCAGGGGCGTTATGGTCCGAGCCGCGCCCTTCCGTTCTGGTTCGCCTGGGTCCCGGTGCTGGGTCCGTTGCTCCAGAAGCTCGGGGCGTTTCACCTGCTGGCCGACGGCCTGAAGTTCCTCTTCAAGGAGGAACTGCTGCCCGGACACGTGAACAAGTTCTACTATGTCATCGCTCCAGCGATCGCCATCATCCCAGCGTTCACGACGGTGACCGTCGTGCCGTTTGGCGCCTATCCCGACGCGGCGGGCCGGCTCGTGCCGCTCGTGCTCGCGAACGTGGACGTGGGCTTGCTCGCGGTCTTTGCGGTGTCGTCGCTCGGCATCTATTCGATGATTCTGGCCGGTTGGGCCTCCAACTCAAAGTACTCGTTCCTGGGCGGGGTGCGCGCCTCGGCGCAGTTGATCTCCTACGAGCTGGCCCTGCCCCTCGCGGTGTTGCCGCTCTTCCTCTGGCTGAACGCGCCGGGCACCGCGGGTTCGCTCAGCCTCGTGCGCGCGGTGGAATTTCAAAGCCAGCCCGGCTTCTGGGGCGGCATGTGGTTCATTTTCCTGATGCCCGTTTCGGCCTTCATCTTCCTCATCGCCCTGTTCGCGGAGACCAACCGGCAGCCGTTCGACATGATCGAGTCGGAGGCCGATCTGGTGGGCGGGTTCCATACCGAGTACGGCGCGTTCAAATGGTCGCTCTTCTTCGTGGCCGAGTATTCGCACATGATCGTGGGGTCGGGCGTCTTCGTGTTGCTCTTCCTCGGCGGCTGGAATCCGTTGCCGTGGCTGCCGCTGGCAACGGTCGCGGCGATGCTGGGTTTCGCCGGCCATCCGCTGGTTTTCGGAATCGTCTCCATCGCGATTTTCGTCGCGAAGGTGCTGGCCTTCATTTTCTTTTTCATGTGGGTGCGTTGGACCGTGCCGCGCTTCCGTTACGATCAGGTGATGCGCCTCGGTTGGCGCCGCCTGCTCCCGCTCGCCCTGATCAATCTGCTCGGGTACGTGCTGCTGATCGCAGCGATTCAACATTGATCCAAGAATGAAGAAGAAAGATGGAAGAATAGGTGTAAGGATCTGGCGCAGATGCCCGGTCTCACCGGCGCCGTGGTTAGGTCGGACTCTTTCTTCTTAGTTCTTTAATCTTCCCCCGTTTCATGGCCGTCATCCAAGTCCAGCGCCAACCTCTCACTCTTGCCGAGCGCGCGTACGTTCCGGTGGTCCTTGGGGGCATGTGGACGACGCTGAAGCACCTGTTCTCGCGGAAGGTCACGCTGGCGTATCCGGAAGAGCGCCCCGAGATTTCGCCGGGCTATCGCGGCGTCCCGACGCTGGTCAAGGATTCCAACGGCCGGGAGAAGTGCGTCTCCTGCCAGCTCTGCGAGTTCGTCTGTCCGCCCAAGGCGATCCGCATCGTTCCGGGCGAGATTCCGGACGACGCGCCCACCGCCCACGTCGAGAAGGCGCCGCGGGAGTTCGAGATCGACATGCTGCGCTGCATTTATTGCGGCTTGTGCGAGGAGGTCTGTCCCGAGGAGGCGATCTTCCTCCAAAACGTCTACTCGGTCTCGGGCTACGCACGCAGCGAGCTGGTCAACAACAAGGAAAAGCTTTATCAACTCGGCGGGACGCTGCCGGACCGGCACTACAAATGGGACAAGAAGAAGGCGGCGGCGTCCGACCCCGCAGCGCATTGATTTTTCCGAGAACTCACCCCATGGCGGAATTTCCGTTTTACCTGTTTGCCTTTCTCACGGTGGCGGCCGCGGCGGGCGTGGTGGTCAACCGCAACGCGGTCAACGCGGCGTTGTGCCTGCTCCTGAGTTTCATGGGGATGGCGGCGCTGTTCGTGCTGCTCGAGGCCTACTTTCTCGCGGTGCTGCAGATCCTCGTGTATGCGGGCGCCGTCGCGGTGTTGTTTCTCTTCGTGATCATGCTGTTCGACGTGAAGGGCGGCGACCCGCGGAAGCCGTACAAGAAGGTCGCCGCCGGGTCGGGATTGCTGGCGTTGGCGTTGCTGATCACGGGCGTCCTTTCGCTGGCCAGGCACGGCGAGTTCGCGATGGCCGCCCCGGCCGCGACCGCTGTGGTCGGCAGCGGCCTGAAAGACTATGGATCCCTGCTGTTCACCACGTATCTGTTGCCGGTGGAAGTGACCGGCTTCCTGTTGTTGATCGCCATGCTGGGCGTGGCGGTGCTGAGCAGGAAGTTCGAACCGGAGCCAGGAGACAGGAGCCAGGAGATCGGAGTCAGAAGTCAGAATCTAGGAGTTAGGAGTCAGGAGACCGGAGGAAAAGTCTGATCGAACGCCGCACGCCATGATCCTCCATCTTCCGTCTTCCGTCTTCCATCTTCCGTCGTTTTTCGCCGCCGGGCAGTTGCCGGCGGAAGTCGGCCTCAATCACTACCTGCTGCTCAGCGCGCTGCTGTTCGCCATTGGATTCTTTGGCGTCCTGCTGCGCCGGAACACGCTCATCGT
>DASRKV010000401.1:0-8359 GCA_035648795.1 Opitutaceae bacterium | reverse complement strand
CGGGCTGTTCGCGGCGAAGTTTACCCTCCGGCGCTCCTTCTTTTTCCTGGCCATCGCGCTCAACGTCCCGCACGTCACCTATTACTTCCTCAGCCACGCAATGCCCGACAACATGGCCCTGGTCTCGGCCGTCGTGACGATTGAGAAATTCGGCTTCGGCTTTGGCTCGGTCGGGCACATGCTTTACATGATGCAGCAGATTGCGCCGGGGCCGTTCAAGATGACCCACTACGCCTTCGCGACCGGCGTGATGGCCCTGACAAAAGTGGTCACCGGCTGGATTGCCGGCCCGATCTACGAGGGGTTCCACCACAACTACCCCCATTTCTTCCTCTTCGTGCTGCTGGCCTCGATTCCCCCGATCATCCTCGCCTGGTTCGCGCCGTTTCCTCAAACAGACGCCACCCCGCCTGCGCCGATTGGGGGTCACTGACGCAGCGGCTGGTTGAAGAACTCTGTCAGGGACCACTCCACCCCCGCCCGACAACCCGAGCCGGCCGGTCGGCGCGAACCGCGCTACGGCGCCTCGATCAGCGCGATCTCGAAGGGCAGCAGCGTGAGCGCCACTTCGGTCTCGCGCCGGGCCGAGGGCCCTTTGCCTTCCTCCACATCGGCGACGATCAGGCTCCTGTCGTGCATCCGGTCCTTCCACCCCTGGGCCGGAGTCGCCGCCGGGAAGCGCAACGCCACCCTGGCGGGTCCGTCGTTCATGTTGTAGAGAACGTACTGCCGCCTGCCGAAGGGATAGAGCGCGACGCCGCCTGGACCGACCAGACGCACGCCGAGTTCCTCGAAGAAGCAGCGGCGGATGGCGTTGAGCACGGGCTCGGGCAGCCGCAGCAGGTCATAGCTGTTGTCAGGGAGATTGAGGACGTCCACCTGGCCTTCCAGATAGGGCGTTTTCAGCAGGACGCCGAAGTCCGCATCCTCCCGCACGAGCGCCACCTCCCGCACATAGGGCCACGTCGAAAGCTGGATCTTCGGGAAGGCAAAAGATCGCGCCGCGTCGACGGACTGGGAGTTCCAGAGGTATTCGCGGACGCGGAAGGTCGATGACGCCACGGTTCCGCCCTCGCCGATGAGGTTCAGCGCCCGGCCCAGTTCGCTCCCCCGGAGGTCTTGCAGGAGCGGCCACGTGAGGAACACCTCCCGGCCCGCCCGGACCCGCGCCAGCAGTTCCGCCGCGAGATTCGGGTCGCGGAGCGAGTGCTGCGTAAAGATGGCCGTCCGGGTGTCGGCGGGAAACGTCGTGCGCGGAGCCATCGGCAATCCGATCATGCCGAGGTAGCCGAAGACGTTGTACTCTCCCACCGCGCCCAGCGGAAGGTGGATGGATATGCCCCGCGCGGGACCATCAATCATGCCGGCCAGGCGGTCGAACTCGGGCATCAATTCGACGAGATGCGGATAATTGGCGGCTGACGGGGTCGGGGGATGGAGCCCGCCGGCGCACCAGAAGATGATTTCCGGAGCACGCGCCAGAACCGCCTGCCATACCTGGGCGACGAAGTCGTTGTCGGCGCCCTGCATCTCGTAGTTGTCGAGCCACGCGCTCCGCCACTTCGGTCCGGCGTCGCCGCCGATCCATTGCTGGAACACGTAGCCGGAGTAGATCGGGATGTGCTGGTCGTGGGTGGCCCGCTGCCGCGTTTCGATGCCGACGCTCACGCCGTCAAACTGCGGCGTCTGCCGGGCGACGTCGTAACCGTGCTGGCGGTGGCCTTCGTACCAGTTGGGATATTTGATGATGACCCGGATCCCCGGACGCACCTGCTTGGCGACGTCGATGAGGTGCAATTTCGACTGCTCGGCCACGAGCCGGCTGCGGTAGTCGGCCCAGGAATCGTTGCCGCGGTCCGCCAGGCATTTCGCGCAGGTGCAGGTCGTGAAGAGCCAATCGTCGACGATGATCTCGTCGAACACCTGGGCCAGCACGCGCACGCGCCCCTCGAGGGTGGCCATGTCCTTCGGGTCGTTGTAGCAGAGCGGGCCGTGGTCGGCGGCGGGAACCACGGCACCGGAGACCTCGAGTCCCTGGGCTTTAAGGTCGGCGGCGATTTCGCGCAGGAGCGCGATGTCGCCCGGTTCTCCGCTAGCGTCTTCGAGGTAGACCTTCGAGAGCCGCAGCGGCGCAAAGTAAGCGAGCGTGGCTTTGCGGTCCTCGGGTCTGGTCAGGAGCTGGTCCACGTCCTTGCTCGTGCAAAAGAGCGCGGTCTTGATGTGGGCCCACCGCGCGCCCGAGGCGGATGGGTCGGCCCGTAGTAATATTGGCATGAGCGTCAGGGTGCTGCAGAACAAAACTGCGGCGAAGCGATGGCGGATCGCCGAACGGAAACGGAATCGGGTCAAGAGGAAGGTGGGCATGGTCGAAGCGGGGCGTGGGGTTAATCCGCTCACTTTGCCGGCGGGCTCAGGTGCAGGTTGCGCGCGTGAAACGCGATCGCCTCGCGGATGTGCAGGTCCCAGTAATCCCAGTCGTGACCGCCGGGGAATTCCCGGTAGGTATGCGGCACCTGGTGATCGACGAGGCGCTGGTGGAACTCGCGGTTATGCACGAGGAGGGAATCCTCGGTGCCGCAGTCGAGCAGAATCCGGGGCAGCCGCCGATGGTGGCGCCGCGCCCGCCGAACCAAAACCAGGAGATCGTGCTCCGTGCCCATGGGCCGCCGGCCGAAAACCCGCCGCAACTCGTCCAGAAATTCCGGGGGATGATTCCGCAGGACCGCATCCTTCTTCGCCTGCCGCGGACTCAAGTCGAGATTCAGCCGCATGACGGCGCCCGAATGGCTGTGCACGGAACAGAATCGATCCGGAAAGCCGAGCGCCACGCGCAGCGCGCCGTAGCCCCCCATGGACAGGCCGCCGATCGCGCGCGCCCCCCGCGCCGGCTTCGCGTGAAAGGTTCGCTCGACAAACGCCGGGAGTTCCTCGCCCATGTGCCGCGCGTAGGCCGGCCCCTCGTCGTTGTCCGTATAAAATCCCCGGTCCCCATCGGGCAGCACGACGATGAGCGGGAGGTCCCGCAGATACCATTCCAGCCGCGAATGCCGCAGCCAGTTGGTCGAGTCTCCATAGATGCCATGCAGCAGATAGAGCGTCGCGAACGGCGGTTCGCCGACCGTCGGAAGCAGGACCTGCATCTCCGTCTGTTTCCCGATGACATTGCTTCGCCAATGAACCTGTGCCCAGGGCATGGAACCAAATTACGTTCGAATTGTTGGCGCGGGAACCAAAAAAACGCGGTGACGCCGAACGCGGCCGTCAGCCGGATCGCTCTTCACCGGGCAAGACCGGACTCTGGACGGCCAGGCGCAGCGCGCTGTGCCGTCTTCCATACGAAAAATAGATGACGAAGCCGACCAGCAGCCAGATGAACAACCGCCACCAGTTTTCCCGGGGCAGCGAAAACATCAGGAGCAGGGAGCTGGCCATCCCCAGCAGCGGCACCACCGGCACCCACGGCGCGCGGAACTCCCGCCGCGCATTGGGATGGGTCCGGCGCAGCACCAGCACCGCGGCGCAAACCACAAAAAAGGCCAGCAAGGTTCCAATATTGACGAGCTCGGCCAGAATCCGCAGCGGCAGGAAGCCCGCCAGCGCGGACACGCAACATCCCATCAGGATCTGGGAGAGCCAAGGCGTGCGAAAGCGGGGATGCACGGCGCCGAAAAAACGCGCCGAGACCAGGCCGTCACGGGCCATCGCCAGCATCACCCGCGGCTGGCTGAGCATGAGCACGAGCAACACCGAGGTGATGCCCACCACGGCTCCGATCGAAATCACCAGGTGAGCCCAAGGAAGGCCCACGCGCCTGAAGGCGTCGGCGACCGGGGCGTCGATGTTGATTTGCCTGTAAGGGACCATCCCGGTGAGCACGGCAGCCACCGCGAGATAAAGCACGGTGCAGACCGCCAGCGAAGCGAGGATGCCAATCGGAATATCCCGGCTCGGATTCTTCGCCTCTTCGGCCTGGGTCGAAACCGCATCAAATCCAATGTAGGCGAAGAAGATAATCGCCGATCCCGCCAGCATTCCCAACGGTTCGCCGCCCGCGCCCGTCTGGCCGAGGAGAGTCTTGCCGAACAAGCTGAGGCCGGAGTAGCCGAAGGGCGCGAAGGGGTGCCAGTTGGCGGGATTGACATAAAACGCACCCACCCCGATGACCATCACGACCACCGCGAGCTTGATGATCACCATGACCGTGTTGAAGGAGGCACTCTCGCGGATGCCGCGGACCAGGATGGCCGTGAGCACGACGGTGACAAGGATGGCCGGCAGATCGATCACCGACCCCGTGGCGACGAATCGACCCAGGCCTGGATCGTAGTCGAACGGCGTCTTGGCGATGACCGCCGGAATCCGCGGCAGGAAGGTGCCGATGAACTCCTGAAAGTATTGCGACCAGCCATGGGCGACCGCGGACGATGCGATCGTGTATTCGAGCAGCAGATCCCAGCCGATGATCCACGCCGCCAGTTCGCCGAGCGTCGCGTACGCATAGGTGTAGGCGGAGCCGGCGACGGGCACCATCGACGCGAACTCGGCATAACACAGCGCCGAAAACACACACACCAGGCCCGCCACCACGAACGAAAGCATGATGGCCGGGCCGGCCTTGTCGTGGGCCGCCTGCCCGGTGACCACAAATATACCCGCTCCAATCACGCACCCAATGCCGAGGCTGGTGAGCTGCACGGGACCCAGCGCCCGGCGCAGCCGGTTGTCGCCTTCGATTTCACGATGGAGCTGCGCCAGGCTTTTCCGGATAAAAAGGTTCTTCATGCAGAAAATCCACTGACCGGTCCGCGACCCGCCTTCTGAACGTCAGGCCACACAACAGCAAAAGATCGCGGCAAGTAAAGCCTCGGGCGGGCAGGATCTGGGAGGCAGACCACAGGTTCCCGGCCTGCGTCCGAACCGGTTTCCCAATTCCTTGCCTCGCCGGAGGTCGCGCTGGCCGTGGTCAAGCTGTGCAGCGAGGCGGGCGCGCGGGCGCTCCCAGCAAAACCTCGCGAGAACGCCGGCCGGGTTCAAATGCACTGACAGCGCCATGAACCGGATTTCCGCCTGCCGGAATAGCAACTGCATCATGGTGCGAGTTGCCAAGGACCAGGAGCAGCACAAGACGCCCTAGCCTGCATATTTCCCGCCGCGGCGGCGACCGGAAACACCGGGAAATATGCCGCCATTCAACTCGCGTTCATCATTCCATGCGCAGGATGTAGCCGCGCAAGTACTCGCTCTCCGGCATGGTGATCAGCACCGGGTGATCGGACGGCTGGTGACAGAACTCGATCACCTGCGCCCGGCGTTTGGCATCGGTCGCCGCCTCCGCCAGCATGGCGCGAAAATCCGCGTCATGCACGTGATACGAGCAACTGTAGGTGGCCAGCACGCCCCCGGGGCTCAGTCGCTGCATGGCCCGGAGATTGATTTCCTTGTAACCCCGCATCGCCCCGGCCAGCGCGCCCTTTGACTTGGCGAACGGCGGTGGATCCAGGATGATGAGGTCCCAGGTTTCGTCCCGCCGGTCGGTGAAATAGTCGAATACGTTGGCCACGGCGAACTCGGCGCGAAGGTGGTTGCGGGCGGCGTTGCCGCGCGCCTGCTCGATGGCCTCGCCCGCGGAGTCGACGCCGAGCACTTCAGCGGCGCCGGCCTGGGCGCATTGGAGGGCAAACGGTCCCTGGTTGCAGAAGGCGTCCAGGACCCGGACACCCGCCGGCCGGACCGGCACGAGGCCACGGACATAGACGGCCACCGCCGTGTGTTGCCCGCGTTGATCAAGATAAAAGCCCGTCTTCTGCCCGCCCTGCAAATCGAGCCAATATTCGATGCCGTCGATGCGCATCCAGCGCGGTTCCCACGGCCGGCCAGACCGGGTCTTTACCTCCAGGGGCAGCCCCTCCAGCCGACGAATCGAGGCGTCATTGCGCACCACGATCTCCGCCGGCTGCACGAGCTCGTCCAGCAACGCGACCAGCGTCCCGAGCCGTTTTTCCATTGCCAACGTCTGCGTCTGCACGACCAGCGTGTCGGCGAACTGGTCGACGACGACACCCGGCAGGTCATCCGATTCCGACCAGACCAAGCGCACGAATCTCGCCGGGAGCCCCGCGGCAGCCAATGGACTGGCATCATTTGCCCCCTGCCCTATCGCACCCGGAACGGCGCGGCGCGCGATCGCCCGCCGCAGCGCCTCACGCAACCAGGCGTCATCCAGCACCACCCGCTCCCGACTCAGCCGACGCCAGACGATCTGCGACCGGCTGTTGTAGATGCCCGTGCCCAGGAACCGCCCCCGGGATTCGCGGCATTCCACGACTTCGCCGTCAAATTCCTGCGGGAGGAGCTCGGCTACTTCGTTAGCGAACACCCACGGATGGCCATGCAATACGCGAGCCGTGGCGTTGGGCTTGAGCTTCAGCGACTGCGGCATCCCCAGCATCATCACGGCATTCGATCACGGTAGAAGCCAAAAGAGCACGCTGGCCGAGCTCCGGCTGCGGACCGAGGTGAAAACCATCACCATCTTCGTACCCCTCAGGCGAGTCCGCGAGGCCCAAGAGCATGGCACCCGAGCCAAGAACCATCGTTACCCCGATGATAACTAGAAGGGCTGTGATCATGTTTTCTGCAAACGATTATCGGCATGACCGGACAGAAATCCATGACATCTCGCATTTCACCGGTCCTTTTACATTTTGTTAGCCAAGCGCAGTTAACGCGTTGACTGAGCTCCCGCCTCGTTCATCGCACCATCGCCTCGAACGCAAACGAGCGGCGATGTCCCAACACATTTGTGAGTTGTTACTTAACACAACGCCCCAGGGACGCCGCAGGCGCCTGAATTCGACTGGGCCGGCTCCCTGCCCGCGTTCGCAACGACGGCTGCGCCAATCCGCGAGCCCGCAATTCAGATTTCTGGCCCGGCCTGTCCGGCGGAAAGATTCAACGCCCCGGGGACTGGTCCGTAGTGAAACCCGTCCATATCCTCGTAGCCTTCCGGGGTCCATTGCTCCATCGCCACCAACACCGGCGCCACCACCGTGGTCGAAAGCCCCAGGAAAAGCATCGCATCGGAGAATCTCATGGCGGGTAACGCGGGCCGACTATCTCAGATGATGCCAATTCTTGCTGCGCATTACTTGGCGAACTGTGCGCGTTATCCGTTATCCGGCTCGGGTTGGCCCGCGCAAAATAAAGCTTTCCCTCCGGGCTCCGGCCCTGTTGCGTCGACGCTTTTGCCATGTCCGCCTCTGCTGAAATCGCCCGCCGCCGCACCTTCGCGATCATCTCGCATCCCGACGCGGGCAAGACCACGCTCACCGAGAAGTTTCTGCTCTATGGCAACGCGGTGCACCTCGCCGGCGCCGTCAAGGATCGGAAAAACCAGCGCGCCACCCGGTCCGACTGGATGGAACTCGAGCGCCAGCGCGGCATTTCCGTTTCCTCGACCGTCCTCCAATTCGAATACGCCGGGTTCGCCGTCAATCTGCTCGACACGCCGGGCCACAAGGATTTCTCCGAGGATACGTATCGCGTGCTCACCGCCGTCGACGCCGCGGTGATGGTCATCGACGCCGCCAAAGGCATCGAGACGCAGACACGGAAGTTGTTTGAGGTATGCCGCCTTCGCGGGGTGCCCATCTTCACCTTCATGAACAAGTGCGACCGGCCGACGCGGGACCCGCTTGTTCTCCTCGACGAATTGGAGAACGTCCTCGGCCTGCAGGCGTCCGCGGTCACCTGGCCGTTGGGCAACGGCCCTTCCTTCCGCGGCGTTTTCGACCGGCTGCGCCGCCAGGTGCACCTGTTTGAGCGCGTGCCCGGCGGCGCCTACCGGGCCCCGGACCAGGTGGCCGATTTTGGCAATCCCGTCGTGCGGGAGAAACTCGATGAACCGACCTATCGCGAGGTCGCCGAACAGCTCGCGATGATCGCCGGCGCCGGCCATGCCTTTGACCTGGCCGCCGTGCACGCCGGCCGCCAGACGCCGGTCTATTTTGGCAGCGCCGTGAACAATTTCGGCGTGGAACTCCTGCTCAATGGCTTCCTGCGCGACGCGCTGCCGCCCGCGCCGCGGCACAACGCCGCGGGAGCCAGACTCCAGGCAGCAAACGACAAATCCCAAGGTGATTCCAGCGATGGCTCCGCCAAGCCCGTCCTTGGCACTGCTGACTTGTCACTCGATACTTTTTCGCTCGTGCCGGTCGATCATGAGAAGTTCTCCGGATTCATCTTCAAGATCCAGGCGAACATGGACCCGAAGCACCGCGACCGGATCGCCTTCGTCCGCGTCTGCTCGGGTCACTTCACGCGGGACATGACCGTGACGCACCAGCAATCCGGCCGGCGG
>DASRKV010000400.1:0-8834 GCA_035648795.1 Opitutaceae bacterium | reverse complement strand
CGTCTGGGGCGATGGCCAAGCCTTGTCTCCGCCGAAGTTGGCCCAACCGTTGGCGTCCGGCGCCGTGTTCTGGGTCGCGAGCATCGGGTTCTCCCAGAACGGGCCGTCGCGTTCCCCGACAAAGCGCAGTTGCATGACGCGCCCGATCGCCGGCACGACGACGGCTTCCACCAAGCCGTTGCTGAGGAGGAGGGAATTGGGCCAACCCTGATAATCGATGCGTTGGACAGAGCGTGGATGCGGGGACATGAGCTTGGTTTGACCGACGGCGGCGTCCGGCACAAGCAAGCCGGTCAATGCCAGGCCAAGGATGGCGCGCAGACTTCCGGATCTCTGGGGGCGGTGGAGGAAGCGCATGGGAATATCAGGCTTTGGTTTCTTGCGGAAGAAATCCTGCACATCGGGCGCGGGATCGGAAAAGGCGAAGCACAAATGTCGAAATCC
Source organism: Opitutaceae bacterium (assembly GCA_035648795.1). Classification (GTDB taxonomy): domain Bacteria; phylum Verrucomicrobiota; class Verrucomicrobiia; order Opitutales; family Opitutaceae; genus Fen-1467. The sequence goes on along the minus strand of DASRKV010000400.1, from coordinate 8,390 downwards.
GATACAAATTTAAAGGCTGAAAGGCAAGAAGCTCAGCCAAGGAACACAAAAAAACCCGGTCGCGAGACCGGGCTTGAAGCGGGAGTGTGATCGGCCGGCCTACTTGCCGAGGCTCTTGCGCAGGTCGGGAATCTGACCAGACGAGCCGAGCTTGTCGTTGCGGCTGGCAATAAACTTGGCGTATTCGTCCATGAAGATCTTCCCCGGCGGGCGGAAGTCGAACTCGGCGGGCTTGTCGCGGAAGAACTCGCGATGCACGCGGGTCCAGACGAGACGACCGTCCGTGTCGATGTTGATCTTGGTGACGCCGAGTTTGGCGGCGGGCAGGTACTCGTTGATGTCGACGCCGACGGCGGTGCCGAGCTGGCCGCCCGCGGCATTGATGCGCTTGACCTCGTCCTGCGGGACGCTGGAGCTGCCGTGCATGACGATCGGGTAGCCGGGAACGAGCTTCTTGATGCCTTCGAGCACTTCAAAGTGCAGGGACTGCCGGCCCTTGAACTTATAGGCGCCATGGCTGGTGCCGATGGCGGCGGCGAGCGAATCGCACCCTGTAAGCTGGATGAATTTCGCGGCTTCCTCCGGCTTGGTCAGGCAGGCATTTCCGGCCTCAACCTTGATGTCTTCCTCGACGCCGCCGAGCATGCCGAGTTCCGCCTCGACCGAAATTCCCTTTGCGTGCGCCGCGGTGACGACCCGCTTGGTGATGGCGACGTTCTGATCAAACGGTTCGTGCGAAGCGTCGATCATCACGGAGCTGTAGAAACCGGACTTGATGCAGTCGTAGCAGGTTTCCTCGTCGCCGTGGTCGAGATGCACCGCATAAATTGCCTCGGGAAAGATCTGGTCGGCAGCGCGGAGGATGGCTTCGAGCATGCGCTTGTCGGTGTATTTCCGGGCCCCCTTGGAAATCTGGATGATGAACGGAGCCTGGGACTGGAGACAGCCGCGGAAGAGTCCCATCGCCTGTTCGGCGTTATTGATGTTGTAGGCGCCGACGGCGTACTTGCCGTAGGCGTGTTTGAAGAGCTGAGCCGTGGTAACGATCATAGGCGTGTCTGATTGGAAGGAGGCAGCACGTTATCCTGCGGCGGAATACCCGCACAAGCGTTTTCTGCCGCCGGCGGGTCGTTCGTTCTTTGGCCCGGACGGGTGGCCGGCCCCTCCCGGATGTTCGTCTCCTGGAGGGCGCCGCGCTGTCGGCGCCTTCTGATCTGCCGACGCAAAGACTTGATAAACAGGCTGGCTGCCTGCGCGTCCCAAGGCGTCAGCAAGCTGGCAGCGCGCATCTACACCGCCAAACCCCTTCGCGCCGACATCAACCTCCCGGCGGCGATGGAGCGGCGGGGGCAGATGGCGACGCCGCGCCGCTGCTCTGTGCGGTGGAGGTGCCGCTTGAAGGCGGCGCGCTCCCTCCATTCATCGTCTGACGCACAATCTGCGAAAGTTGACGTTGGGCCTGTTGCTGGGCCTGGAGCTGCTGCAGCGCGGTCACTTGCGTGGCGGTCAGGACAGACTGGGCCTGGGTGATCGCGGCGTCGGTGATCGGACTCGATCGGTTGCCGAACGGGCCGCCCATCATGCCACCACCACCGCCCATCGCTGCGAATAAACCGCCGCCGCCCGCCGCGCCGCCCTCGCCTTGGCTTCTGGCGGGCGCGTTGGCCGCAAGAATGTTCACGAGCTGCTCCGCCTGGTTATCCTGCAGCGGCGAGCTGGTGTAACTGAGACTCTGGGTCAACTGGTTCACAATGCTGCGCTGCGGAAGCGTCTGCTCGTAGTTTTGATATTGGGCGAACTGGGCATCACCCAAAGTCTGGCGGATGTTATTGTCCACCTGGGCCTGCGCATTCTGCAGGAGCGTGGCGACCTGCGCCCGATCGGCTGGATCGCGGGGATTCAGGCCCTGTTCACGCGCCGCACCCAAGACGTCCATGGCAGCGTTCTGTTTATCGACCAACAGGCTCTTGAATTTCTCCAGGTCGGCGGTGCTTAGGTTGAGGCTCTTGAACAGGGCGCAGTAGCGGGAATCGAGACCCATCTTCTGCTGTGAATTCCAGAGTTTGTTGAACTCCGGGTTGTCGAGCAAAGTGGCCAGATTGTTCAGCCTGGTGCGTCGATCGAATCGTCCCGGGGGGGCCCGGCCCGGCGCGCCGTCCGGGTTCAGGGCCTCGTCAGCGTTGGCTGCATTTCCATTACTCCGAGCGCGGAGACCGGCAATCTCGGCATCCAGCTCGTGCTGGCGCTTCTCCAACGCCCACAATCGTTTCTGCAGATCTTCCCGCGCGTTTTCATTCTGGAGATCGGCCGCGCGCAGCCTGCTTGATTCCCGATATTGGCTCCAAACCAGGACCCCGCTCGCCAAATTCGTGACGGCAAGAAATACGATCAAATAGAGCCTATGTTTCGGGTTCACCTGTGGCCAAACAAGACGCGCCCCGACGCAGGAGAGTTACTGATGTCCCATTCTTACCGGGGCGGGAACTCAAATTGCGCCTTGGCTTTGTTCTTCGCCAGCACGAGGAAGGCCTTGAACGGCGTCATGCGCTTGGAAATAAAACCCTCGATGAGATTGGTCCGGCCCGTGTCCAAGAGCTGGCGGACCTCCTCGAGGGGCACCTCCTTCTGGCAGAGGTGACGTTTCAACGTGAATACGACGCGCCCGCCGTTGTCGCCGGGCTTGCGGACGTAATAGGCGTCGCCGGTCTGGAGGATTTCCCCTCCCAGCAGTTTGCTTTCCCCGACTTTGACCGCCTTCGACAAGTCCGGCGGGATCTTGGCAGCGCGCGCGACCGGCTTGCCGTTCTGGTCGAGCTTCGGCGTGCGCGGCGGAAACTCCCATGCGATCCGTCCATCTTCGCGTTTGAGGAAAGCGTCGAACGGGCGGCCTTTTCGGGAGATGAACCCTTGGATCAAGTCCGTTTTGCCTTTCTCGATCATTTGCACGGCGTGTTCGCGGGTCAGCGGCTTCTGACACATGATGCGCCCGACCCGAAACGTCTGCTTCCACCCGTCGCCGGCGCGTTCCCGCAGGACAAAATTGTTGCCGGCCTCGCAGAGTTCGGCGCCGGTGCGCGGATCGGTCCAGAACGGCGTCAGGGTGTTCAAATCGGCCTTGTCGCCGAAATCCAGCGCCGTCTTCCATTTTCCGGTCTCCTCATCTTTGACCAACCGGAGCGAGGCGGCGAAGCGGCTGCGCGTCTTGGCCGACACAAATCCGTCGAGCGGGCCGACGACACCCTTGGTGACGAGCTCGCGGACCTCAGCTTCCTCGATTTTCCGATTGGAAATGATCTTGTAGACCATGAACTCACCGTCCTGCGATTTGTAGCCGCGCAGCGTCTCGCGCAGCGGCCGGCCATCGGTCGGCGACAGAATGTCCGTGACCCGCGCGAGCGAGTCGTCCTCCTCGAAGCCCTTCACGCGCTCGATGATCCCCTTGGTCTCGGCGACGATCTCCTGCATGAACTTTTCCCGTGAGAACCGGCCGTGTTCGATCTGGCGCAGCTTGTATTCCCACTCGCCGGTCATATCGGGTTTCGTGAGGCCCTCGGCCTTCACCGCCGCGAGGAATTGCAGCAACGACTCTGCCTTCGCCGTCGGCACGAGTTCGCGCTGCTGGCGCTCGAGGTATTTCTGATTGACCAGCCCGTCGATCGTATCGGCCCGCGTGCCGGGGGTCCCGAGACCGCGCTCCTTCATCGCCTCGGCGAGATCTTCGTCGTCCACGAGCTTACCGGCGCCCTCCATGGCCGACAACAGGGTGGCCTCGGTATAGCGGGGCGGCGGCTTGGTGTTTTCGCTGTGCAAGGCCACGGAAACGGTACGGGCCGTTGGCGGCCGTCCGTCCGCGGGATCAAGCGCGGGCAGGGCCTTGGAGTCCGGCGAGTCTTCGTCGACGGTGGTCCGGCCGTAGACGGCGAGCCAGCCCGGGAACGTCAGCACCTTGCCCTCGGTCCTGAAATCGTGGCCGGCCACCGTGCTGGTGCGGGTCGTAATGTCGAATTCCGCCGGCGGGAAAAACGTTGCCACGAAACGCCGGGCGATCATGTCGAAGATTTTCGCCTCCATCTCGTCGAGGTGCTTGGCCTCATAGGTCGTGGGAATGATGGCGAAGTGATCGGAGACCTGCGCATTGTTGAAAATGCGCTTGTTGGGCTGCACCCACCCTTCGTGGAGGACCTTCTGCGCGTGCGGGGCTAGGCTGCCATGGAGATTGGCCAGCGTCTCGCGGACGGTCGGGAGATAATCCTCCGGGAGGGCCCGCGAATCGGTGCGCGGGTAGGTGATCATCTTGTGCCGTTCGTAGAGCGCCTGCGCGAGCTGAAGGGTGCGGCGTGCCGAAAGTCCATAACGGTTGTTGGCCTCCCGCTGCAGGGTCGTCAGATCGTAAAGACGCGGCGCGATCTGGGAGGAGGACTTCCTGTTCTCGGTGACCTGGGCCGGCGGCTGCCCCTGGCACGCGGCGACCACCGCATCGGCCAAGGCCTTTTCCCAGATGCGGTCGGCCCGGTCGTGTTCGTCGTTATCCGCCTTCTTGAAGTTCGGACGCTGATAAACCCCCTCGTAGGCACCCTTCGTGACCTGGAAGTTGGCGGTGACGCGCCAGTAGGAACGGGGCTGGAAGTTCCGGATCTCCAGCTCACGCGCGAAGATGATGGCGAGTGTGGGAGTCTGGACGCGCCCGACCGAGGCGACGTTGCCGGCCCGCGACCCGAACATGCGCTTGGTGAGGGCGCGCGTGCCGTTGATGCCGATGAGCCAGTCGCTTTCGCTGCGGCAGCGGGCGGCCTCGGAAAGCGGTTCCATCTGGGCGCCATCCCGCAGATGCTTGAACGCCTCGCGGATGCCCTCGGCGGTCATCGTCTGCATCCAGGCCCGTTTGACCGGCAGCTTGCCCTTGGCGAGCTGGTAGATGTAGGTGAAAATCAGCTCGCCTTCCCGGCCGGCGTCGCACGCATTGATGACCTGGGAGATATCCTCCCGGGCCAGCAGTTTCTTGAGCTGGTTGAAACGGTCTTTGGAATCCTCAATCGGCTTGAGACCGAATTTCTTCGGAATGATCGGCAGCGTCTCCAGCCGCCAGAAGCCGTAGAGCTTCTTGTCGATATCCTCGGGCATCTCCAGTTCCACGAGGTGGCCCACCGCCGACGAAATCACGTATTCGTCGTTCTCGAAATGATCGCCCTGCTTCGGAACCTTGCCCAGGGCGCGGGCGAGGTCGGCGGCCACGCTGGGCTTTTCGGCGATGATCAGGGACTTCATGAGTGGGCCGGAAGGCGTTACCCACCGCCGCGCGGATTTCAAGCTCTAGTTTTGGTTTACCCGTTTCATCGAGCCGCGCGCGGGCGCGCGCACCCGCCCGCGCGAGGGGGCGCGATAGGTTCGCAACGATCCCGAAATCGCCGCGTCTGAACGGCGCCGACGCCTCACCAGATGTCGCTCAACAGTCGAGCTTCGTTGGATAGCGAATCGACGCCACGAGCGGCCGCTGGCGGGGGTGAGGGGAACGGAGCGGCAGCGGTTCGCCGACGCAATAGCCGCGGGGCAGACGGGCGAAGAGCCGGGGACGTTCGACCTGCAACCGTGCCGCGAGCCAGTGGCGCATAAAGACGTAGAGCAGATCGCGGCCGGCGCTGCCGGGACGGTCCAGCTTCTCGCGAAACGACGGAGAATGCGCGTAGATGATCTGAGCCCGAAAGGCTAAACCGGCAGCGTACCGGCCCGGAAGCGCCACGCCGAGCCAGAATGAAGCCTCCTCCACGACCTGCCGCGCGGCCGCGATGGGCACCAGCAGAGTGCGCGGTTCCAACTGCGGACGACGGGCCTTTCGACTGCGCTCAGAGCAGGCGCGACGGCGAGTGAGGGTGGCAGGCATGGCGGAGGTCACGGTTTTGGCGGGTCTTCCTTGACGAAGTAGAAATGTGCGGCGAGGGCCTCAGATTGAGGAGTGCTCTCTTCCGGCTTCGCCGGGGATTCTGATCCTGGTGGCGGCAGCATCGGCGTGTCGTCCTTGGATTTTGGGGCTGGCGGCGTGGTCGCGGCTTCGACAAGCGCGATCTCGGCAGGCGTGAGGCCGTAGAGGGCGTAGACCAACCCATCGATGGCTCGATCGGTGGCGGCAATGTCGCGCTTGAGGCGGATCTGGTCGTCCGGCAGCTTCGCCGAGGCGAGCTCTTCGTGCAGTTTTAGCATCCGGCCGACATGGGCGACGAGAGAAACTCGCGGCGAAGCTGCATTTCCTTATAGTCTGGCGCGAGGTAGGATTCGAGGTTGCGACCGAACGCCTCGACGCGGTCGCGAATCAGCGGTGGAATCGCCATGGAGTTATCGAGGGAGGACGTGATCAAGACAGCGTGGCGCCGGCCGGTTCGCAAGCGGCAAATGGGCTGGAATTAGCAAAGGGGTGCGTGACTGGAATCTGGCTTGAGGGGGCCTGAGAGGGATTTTGGGCTGGCAATATGTCTAGCGAATAGACATGTTTCCGTAATGACCTCTCCCGCCGAAAGACGCGCCCAGATCATCGAACAACTCGCTCGCCTCGATACGATGGAATACGGCTCTCTACGGGCCGAGCACCGCCCGGCCTCGGGCGGCGGCAGGACCGGGCCCTACTTCCAGCATCAGGTCTGGGAGCACGGCAAGAATCTCAGCCAGCGCATTCCCGCCAGCGAGGCCCCGGCGCTCCAGACCGCCATCGCCAATCGGCAACTGGCCGAGGCGTTGGCGCAAGAGTACATCGCCGTGACCGTGCAATTGACCCGTCAGGGCGCCGACGATGCGGCTCTCGCAAAAAAAAACGCACGATCGTGGAGGCGTCCGTCCTTGCGGAAGCCGAAGCGTTCCTGAATCTGGCCCGCCAGCGACTCGGCGCCGAAGGCTGGACGGGCGACGATTGGGTGGAAACGGGCTTGCGCGCCGCCTTGCTGCGGGATGGAAGGCGGCTGCTGGAAAGCCTGCTCAACGATCCGGCTCTGCCCCTGCCGGGCGATGCCAGCCAGGCGGGCGAAAAATGCACCACCGGCGTGCCCCGGGAAGTCGAGACCCTCTTCGGTCCATTGACTTTGCGGCGCAATTACTATCACGCGGCGGAGGCTCAGAGCGGGCGTTATCCACTCGACGATGCCTTGAAGCTAAGCGGGCCCTACACTCCGGCCCTGGCGCAGCTCATGAGCAGGGCCGGAGCTCAGAGCGGGTTCGAGTCCGGCAGCGAGGATTTGCGGGTTTACGCGGGACTGATGATCCAGGGACGACAGATCCACCGGCTCATGCAAACGATCGGTCCGGCCGTCCAGCGCGCGCTGGACGCCGCTCCGGTGCGACCGCCAGACAAGTCCATTCCCGTCCTTTATGTCGAGGTGGACGGCACGGGTGCGCCGATGGTTCCGGCAGCCCTGGCTGGGCGCAAAGGCAAGCAACCCGACGGCACCGCCAAGACCCGCGAAGTCAAGCTGGGCTGTGTCTTCACCCAGCAGGGTACCGACTCCGAGGGCCATCCGGTTCGTGATCCCGACAGCACGACGTATCTGTGCGGCCTGGAGACCGCCGGCGACTTCGGCACGCGCTTGCGCCGGGAGGCTCGTGTTCGCGGACTGGGCCGGAGCGAACGCGTGGTGCTCCTGGGCGACGGAGCCGCCTGGGTTTGGGAACTGGGTCGGGTGAACTTTCCCTCGGCCACGCAGATCCTGGACTATTATCACGCCCGCGAGCACCTCACCCGCTTGGCGGAGGCGCTGGCGGGCAAGGATACGCCCGCGGCGGCGAAGCTGCACAAAACCTGGGAGAAACTGTTGTGGGCCGGAAAACTCCCTCGGTTGCTCAAGACCGCGCGCAAGCGCGCGCTGCGGGATGCCGCGGAACCTTCTGCAGCCGTGGGCACCGAGCTGGGCTACTTCGAGAAGAATCAACTGCGGATGCGGTATCGCCTCTTCCGCACCCAGGGCCTGTTCATCGGCTCCGGCGTGGTCGAAGCCGGATGCAAGACCGTTGTCGCACAGCGCGCCAAGCAATCCGGCATGTGCTGGTCCGAATCCGGTCTGCTGGCCGTCCTGCACACCCGCTGTGCCTTGCTCAGTCGCCGCTTTGAAGCCTTCTGGCGCGATTACGATCCCGGTCTGCAAGCCGCGGCGTGACCAGCCAGCCCAAATCCCTCTCAGGCCCCCTCAGGCCAGATTCCAGTCACGCACCCCGCACGGAGGGCGCAGCCCGATGCGCTGTTGCGTCAAAATGGTTGCGGCTTTTTCAGGCGGGTTTGTGATGCAACCGAACAAATACAGCCCAGGAGAATGAACACCGCTCATCCTTTCGCCACCAAAGCCGCCCGGGCGGCGTACATCGACCGGAGGCTCGGGGAGCTGTATCCCGAAACCCCGATTCCGCTCCAGCACCGG
>DASRKV010000399.1:0-8086 GCA_035648795.1 Opitutaceae bacterium | reverse complement strand
CGCAGAACCGAGGAAGCGCTCGATCTCGCCCGCGAACTTGATATGCGCGATGTCGTTGCGGGGGCCGGTGCATTGGATGGCGCTTTCCACCGCATCCACTTCGATGTTGGAAAAACCCACCGTCGGCAGGTAGCTGGCGGCAAAGGCACAACTGCGGATCACGTGGACAAAAGTGTATTTGGCGCCGGTGCCCTCGCGGTCCGAGTGCAATTTTAAATATCCGGTGTCGTGCAGGAGGACGGCCGCGATCGCGATTTCGAAATGGCGCGCGTTCAGGCCCGGCGTCGCGCCGGCGCGCGAACGGCCCTCAAGCAACTGGATCAGACAGAGCGCCGCCTGCAACGTGTGCTCATAGTCATGATACCGCATGTCCAGCGGCAGGTAGTCGAGGTAACGACCGGAAAATATGTCCTCGATGTCCCGGAAAAGCTTGTCGATGACCGCCGGGCTGGATTGGGGATGCAGTTGGCGAAGGGTCGTTCGCGCGACCGCGGCCACCGCTTGGGGATCCTTCGTATCGACTTTGGGAAACATCGTGCGACCGGAAACGTGGGAAAACAATACGGTAGCATTATCGCCAATGATAGGCAATGACGAACTATCGTTTACTCGCTGTCTCCGGCAAGCTGAATCTCAAGGCTTTCCAAGAAGCAGATTTCCAGTAACGTCGCCGCCGATGATTCTGGGTTTGACCGGCGGAATTGGCTGCGGAAAAACGACTGCGGGGCAGATGCTCGCCGAGCATGGCTTCGCATTCATGGATTCCGATGCCATTGTCAGGACGGTACTTCTGACAGATCGAAAGGTCGTCGACGCCATTCGCGGCCAATTTGGCGCCGAAGTGATTGCCGCTTCCGGGGAAGTGGATCGTCATCGGCTCGCGCACCGGGTGTTTCCGGACGAGGCGGGCCTGCGGTGGCTGGAGGACCTGCTGCATCCCCGGCTGTTTGCGCATTGGCGGCAAGCATTTGCGGCCGAACCGGGGAGATCGTGGGTGGTGGAAGTTCCACTGCTCTTTGAAAAAAGCCTCCAGAATTGGTTTGATTTCACTCTCTGCGTCGCCTCTGATCCCTCCGTACAACTTGCCCGGCTGGAGCAGCGCGGACTTCCTCCATCGCTCGCCCGACAACGGATTTCCAAGCAACTGCCTTTGACGCAGAAGATTAAGTTGGTCGATTTTGTTTTGTTGAACGACGGTTCGTCCGGTTTTCTGCGTGCGCAGGTAGCGGCGTTGGTCAATTCGCTTTCGACCCTTTAACCGTCCGCGTTCCGGCGGAAAGACTGCCCACGCACTTTCGACAGGTTTGTTGTCCACGTACCCATGGAATCCTCCCTTTATCCTGGTGACGACCAGCCACCCGCTGAGTCGGGCTCACCGAGCGCCCCGGAACAATCCGGTGCCGACGATTCTGCCGCGAAGAAGCCGGTCCGTCGTCGCTCCCGTTTTTACCGGACGAAAGCCGCCACCGTCGTGACCCCGGCGCCCGAGCCGAGATCGCAACCGGCCTCCGCGCCTCCGCCGGAGCCCCCCCCGACGGCGGCGCGGGTCGAGTCCCGCGAGGCGGCCACGCCGTCCCCGGAACCTGCGGCCGCGCCGCAGCTTCCGCCCGGCGATGCGTCATCCGCGGGCAGGGAAACGAATGAGGCCGAACGGGCCGATTCTGGCGAGGGCGGGGAGCAAGGCGGCGGTGAGCAGGGCGGTGGAGAGCAAGGTGGCGGCTATCAGCCCCATGGCGGCGGGTATGATCCGTATTTCTTCAAGAAAGGGAAGCGGCACAAGAGGAAACGGGGCAAGCACTGGCTGAGCGGGCCGCCGGGCGGCAACCAATATCCGCCACAGCCGCCTCCGCCCAATTTCGCGCCGGTCTTTGGCGACCTGCCCGATCCCGCGCGTTTCACCGACCTGACGGCGCTCGATGCCTTGGCGGCCGATCTGGCTTCCGGTGGCGGGGCGCCGATCAATCTCGACGAGCTGTACGGGCTCGGCCTCGCCGACCTCACGGCGGCGGCGCGGGGACTCGGGGCGGTCGTCGACGGCGCGCCCAACCGCAAGGAACTGCTCGCGGCGATCTTCCGGCAGGCCGGCGCGACCAAGCGCCCGGTGGCGGATCACGGGTGGCTCGACCTCACCGACCGGGGGCACGGATTCCTGGTGCACAAGGCGGTCAACTACCGCCTGTATCCGGAAGATCCCTACGTCCCGGAAAGCCTCATCAAGCGCTACGGCCTGAAACGGGGCCACGAACTCGCCGTGCGGGTGCGCGCCCCGGAGGGCGAGGAGCGCTGTCCGGCGGTCCTGAAGATCCACGAGGTGATGGGGATGAAGCCCGAGGACATTTCGAAGATCACGCCCTTCGAGGAGCTGGTGCCGTATTACCCGCTCAAGCGCATCCTCCTCGAGGTGCCCGAGCAGACGGACGTGTCGATGCGGGCGGTCGATATCCTCACGCCCGTCGGCTTCGGCCAGCGCGGGTTGATCGTGGCGCCGCCGCGCACCGGCAAAACGGTGCTGCTGCACAACATGGCGAACGCCATCTCCACGAACAGTCCGGAGACGTGCCTCATCATCCTGCTGGTCGACGAACGTCCCGAGGAGGTCACCGACTTCCGGCGGCACACCCGGGGCGAAGTGGTGAGTTCCACCTTCGATGAGACGCCGCAGAGCCACACGCACGCCGCGGAGATGGTCATCGAGAAGGCCCGGCGGCTGGTCGAGCTGGGCCGGCACGTGGTGATCCTGCTCGATTCGATCACGCGGCTGGCCCGCGCCTACAACGCGCTGGCCTCGAACAGCGGCAAGATCATGACCGGCGGCATGGAGGCCACCGCGCTCCAGAAGCCGAAGCGGTTCTTCGGCTCGGCGCGCAACATCGAGGGCGGCGGCAGCCTCACGATCATGGGCACGGCGCTGATCGACACCGGCAGCAAGATGGACGAGGTCATTTTCGAGGAATTCAAGGGCACGGGCAACATGGAGCTCCACCTCGATCGCGATCTCGTCAACAAGCGCATTTTCCCCTCGCTCAACATGGAGCGCAGCGGCACGCGCAAGGAGGAGCTGATCTATCATCCCGACGAGCTGCTGCGCATCTATTCGCTCCGGCGCGCGATGCAGGGCATCCCGCCGGTCGAGGCGATGGAAATGCTGATCTCCCGACTCAAGAAGACCAAATCCAACGCCGAGTTCCTGCTCAGCCTCAACCGCTAGTCCGGGTGCGGCGCGCCTCCGCGCCGGATCCGCCTGCCGGCCGTCCACGCCACATCCCCCGTGTGCGCTGCCGAAGAATCCGTCCTCCAGCTCGTCCTGGAACGAGGGCTGCTCACTCCCGCGCGGCTCGCGGCGGCGCGTGCCCGGAGGGAAGAGACCGGCGCCGCCGCCGGGACGCCGCCCGCGCTGATCGACTGGCTGGTCCAGCAGGGCGCCGTCGACGGCTGGCAGATGGCGCGGTTGCTGGCGGAGAGGCACGGCCTGCCGACTGTGGATCTGCCGGCCATGGCCGTGGCGCCGGCGGCGCTGGCGTCCGTGCCGCGGTCGGTGGCGGAACGATGCACGGCGTTTCCGTTTGCGCGAAACGAATCGGCCTTGCGGGTGGCGATCGGCAATCCGTTTGACGTCGACGCCATTGAAGTCATCCGCCGGGCCGTCCTGCCGGCCCTCGATCTCGCGGTGGCGCCGGCCGCGGACATCCGCCGGGCGATCCGGCTGCACTACGGCGAGGAGGCCGCCTTGGGGCCAGGCGAAGCCGCCGGCAACGGGCCGGCGGTGGCGATGACGGAGACCGCCGACGAGGACGCGCCGGTCATCCGCCTCGTCCAGTCCATCCTGGGCCAGGCCCTCGCCCGCCGGGCCTCCGACATTCATCTGGAACCGCTCGCGCGGCGGTTTCGGGTTCGCTACCGGATCGACGGGGTCCTCCAGCCGGCTGAGGACCCTCCGCGGCGGCTGCAACGGGCGGTGGTCTCGCGGCTCAAGATCATGGCGAACATGAACATTGCGGAGAAGCGTCTGCCGCAGGATGGGCGTGCCCGGGTCAGCCTGCAGGGCCGGACGGTGGATTTGCGGGTATCGTCGCTGCCGGCGGTGCACGGCGAGAGCATGGTGTTGCGCCTGCTGGAGCCGGAGCAGATCCGCCTCAGCGTGGCGGAACTGGGGTTGGACGGCGCCGACCAGAAGGCCCTCGCGCGGCTGCTCACGCTGCCCGATGGCCTCGTGTTGGTGACCGGCCCCACCGGCTCGGGCAAGACGACCACGCTCTACGCCTGCCTGCATCACCTGAACAAACCGGACCGCAAGATCATCACCGTCGAGGATCCCGTGGAGTACCAACTGGCCGGGATAAACCAGGTGCCGGTGCAGAGCGAAGTGGGAATGACTTTTGCCGCGGCGTTGCGCGCCATCCTGCGGCAGGCGCCGAACATTGTGATGGTGGGGGAGATTCGCGACCGGGAGACGGCGGAGATGGCGATCAACGCCGCGCTTACCGGCCATCTGGTTTTCAGTACCCTGCACACGAATGATGCGCCGGGAGCGGTGACCCGTCTCTTCGACCTCGGGGTGAAACCTTTTCTCGTGTCGTCGGCGTTGCGCGCGGTCGTGGCCCAGCGCCTGGTGCGCCGCGTCTGCCCCCGCTGCGTCCCTTCGCGAAACAGGGCGGCGGAAGAGACCACCCCTCGGGCCCGTTTACCCGAAGCGGCCGCGGGACCGGCGGTGTGCCCCGCGTGCGGCGGCACGGGCTACGCGGGGCGCGTGGGCATTTTCGAGGTGCTGATGGTGAATCCGGCCATCCAGCAGTTGATCTACGAGCGGGCGGGCGCGGCTCTCGTGCGCCGCGAGGCCCGCGCCCAGGGCATGGGCACGCTCCGGCAGGACGGGCTGCGGAAGGCCCGGGCCGGACTGACCACGGTCGCGGCCAGCACCTCCTCGACCGTGGCGGATGCGAACGGATCATGAATCCGCCATGGTGGCGTTTTTTAGAATGACGTCCGCCGAAACGAAGCTATGATCGAATCCGCACCCCAATCCGCGCCAACCGGAGAATTCCCATGAGCTATGAGATGAATGACCTGCTTGAGATCGTCGTGGAACAACACGCGTCTGATCTCCACCTGCAAGTCGGCCAGGCGCCCACGCTGCGCCTCAGCGGCAGCATGACGCCGGTGGACGGCCCGGCCCTGACGCCGATCGACACGGAGAACCTCATGCTCGCGATCACGCCCGACGCGCACGTGCAGAACTTGAAGCTCAACGGCGGATCCGATTTCGGGTTTGCCTACCTGGACAAAGCGCGCTTCCGCGTGAGCGTGCTCAAGGCCAAGGGGAACTACGGCCTCGTGCTGCGGCAGATCCCGAACAAGATGTTCGGCCTGCGCGAAATCGGCCTGCCCGACAAGATCAAGGAACTGTTGTATCGTCCGCGCGGACTCATCGTCGTCACCGGTCCGACCGGCTCCGGCAAGAGCACCACGCTCGCCTCGATGATCAATTACATCAACGAGAACCGCGAGGGCCACATCATCACGATCGAGGATCCCATCGAGTACTATCACGATCACAAGCGCTGCATCGTGACCCAGCGGGAGATCGGGGTGGACGTGCCGAATTTCTCCGAGGCCATCCGCCGCGCGCTCCGCCAGGATCCCGATGTGATCCTCGTCGGTGAAATGCGCGACCTGGAGACCATCGAGGCCGCCATCAGCGCGGCGGAAACCGGCCATCTGGTCTTCGCGACGCTGCACACCAACGGGGCGGCGAAGACCATCGACCGGATCGTCGACGCGTTCCCGTCGAACATGAAGGACATGATTCGCACCCAGCTCGCCGGTTCCATCCAGGCCGTCCTCTCCCAGGTGCTCTGCAAGCGGATCGGCGGCGGGCGCATCGCCGCCTTCGAGATCATGATCAACACCACCTCGATCTCCTCGCTGATCCGCGAAAACAAAACCTTCCGCATCAACTCCGACATCCAGACCGGCGCCTCGCTCGGCATGCTCACGCTCGACACCCACCTGATGAGCCTCGTCAACCGTGAACTGATCACGGCGGATGAAGCCCTGGACAAGGCGCAGGACTCGGTGGTCATGCGCGAGAAGCTCATCCAGATGGGTTACAAGTTGCGCGATCTGTAGGTTGGGCCGCAAGCGGCCGCGCCGATCCAGGCTGCCGGGGCGCGGCGCGACTTTTCACAGTCACATCCCCTATGCACGAAGGCCACGATCAGGCCGTCGCTGCGCTGCTGCGCGAATCCGCGCGCGGGTCAGCGGCGACGCGGGCTCAACTGGACGAGGCGCGCGGCGCAACGCCCGCGGCGTCGGCCGAAGCGCCCATCGTGCGCCTGGTGGATGCGGTGCTCAGCCAGGCGATCCGCGAGCATGCCAGCGACATTCATTTTGAACCGTTCGAGGGCGAATTCCGGGTCCGTTGCCGCGTCGATGGCACGCTGCGCGAAATGGCGGCGCCTCCGCCGGCGCAGGCGCCGGCCGTGGTGTCGCGATTAAAGGTGCTGGCGGGTCTCAATATTGCCGAGCGCCGCCGGCCGCAGGACGGCCGCATCCGCTTTCCCCTCGGGGAGCGGTCCGTCGATTTGCGGATCTCGACGCTCCCGACGCAGGCCGGCGAGAGCGTGGTCTTGCGGGTGCTCGACCAGACATCGGCGCCCGCGACGCTGGCGGAATTGGGCCTGCCCGGCATCGTGGAGCAGGGCGTCCGGGAGATTGTGCGCCGGCCCAATGGCCTGTTGCTGGTGACCGGTCCCACGGGCTCGGGCAAGACGACGACGCTCTACGGCTGCCTGCGTCTCATCAATTCACCCGAGTTGAAGATCCTCACGGCCGAGGACCCGGTGGAATATGAGATCGAGGGCATTACGCAGTTGGCGGTGAATCCGGCCATCGGGCTCACGTTTGCCTCCGCGTTGCGCTCGTTTCTCCGGCAGGATCCCGACGTGCTCATGGTCGGCGAAATCCGGGATCTGGAGACCGCCGGGATCGCGGTCCAGGCGGCCCTGACCGGACATCTCGTGCTGAGCACGCTGCACACGAATGACGCCGCCGGCGCCGTCACCCGGCTCATCGACATGGGCGTCGAGCCTTTTCTGCTCAGCGCCACGCTGGAGGCGGTGCTGGCCCAGCGCCTCGTCCGTCGCATTTGTCCGGCCTGCCGCGAAAGCGTTGCGGCGCCCGCGGACCTCCTCGCCGAATTGGCGCCTGATTCCAAAGCGACGGCGGGCGGCGGGGTCTTTCATGGACGCGGCTGCGCCGCCTGCCGCGGAACCGGCTACCAGGGCCGCCTGGGCATCTTCGAATGGCTGAGAATGACCGAGCCGGTTCGCGAGCTGGTCTTGGCGCACGCGCCGGCTGCGGCCATTCAGCGGTCAGCCGCGGAACAGGGCATGGGAACGCTGCGCGCCGCCGGTCTCCGCGCCATCCTCGATGGCCTCACGACGGTCGAGGAGGTCATGAGACTTTTCTGAACCGCGCGTCCATCCACCAGTCTTCCCATCACCGCCCCCATGACGACCTTCGCCTACACCGCCATTGAAGCGGCGACCGGCCGCGAGACCACCGGGAGGTTGAGCAGCCCGGGCGAGGAGACCGCCATCGCCGAACTCAAGGCGCGCGGCCTGTTCCCGACCGGAGTGGCGCCGGTCGAGTCGTCGGGCGAGGCGGCGGCCAGAGCGGCGCGCGCGCAGTCGCCGCTCGCCTCAATCGGCCGGAGGAGCTGGCGATGGCGGAAAGCGGTCAGCAGGCAGGAGCGAATGGTCTTCACGCGCCAACTGGCGGCCCTGGTCGGCGCCGGGACGCCCCTCGTCCACGCCCTTGACCTGCTCGCGCGTCAGGAACGGAATCCCGACTGGCGGGCGGTCATCGCGGGCCTGGCGGACGTCATCCGTTCCGGTGGCACGCTGGCCGGCGGCGTGGGTCGCCACCCGAAGATCTTCGACCGGCTGTACGTCGGGATGATCACCGCCGGCGAGTCCAGCGGAAAACTGGAGATCGTGCTGGAGCGGCTCGCGCGCCATTTAGAGAAGAGCGGGCGGATCGAGGCCCGCGTGAAGTCCGCCATGATCTATCCCCTCGTGATCATGGC
>DASRKV010000398.1:0-2219 GCA_035648795.1 Opitutaceae bacterium | reverse complement strand
CGCCCAAGGTTGACCTCGCGGCGCAGGCAGTCTCAGCTTTTTTTCTTCAGCTTCCGCCAACAACCAATCCAGATTACCCACCATGTCTTCCGCCAATCCGATCTCTCCCGCTGAGCGCCTGATCCAAGAAGTCATCAAGCTGTTTCCGAGCTTTATGGCCGATCCGATCGACGGTGAACGCTGCCAGGGCAACGCGGCGGTTTGTGCCATCGACCCGCAGGGCGGGATGTTCGGGCACATCTTCGGCACCGACAAGGGCAAGGGGCGCTGGTATTGCGGCGTCGTCCACCGCAAGGTGGTGCAGGTCTGGAGCACGGGATACGCCACGGGGCACTTCGAAGAGTTGGTTTATGCCGGCAAACTCGACGAATCCCAGTTCGGCGTGAACCGGCCAGATTTTGTGGGATGGGAAGGCGGCGTGCCGTTTCTCCTCGAAGACGGTTCGCTGCTCGCCGCCGGTTTCTCGGGTTTCCGGGGCTTCAACGATGTGGCGATTCTCAAACGAGCTGCGGCCAACGTTCCCGGACTGCGGGTGAAAGAGGGCTGAAGCGTAAACGGCCGATTCCGATGAAACAAAATGTGTTCGGCTCGCTGATCCTCGCGCTGGCCGCCGGTTGTCT
Organism: Opitutaceae bacterium; assembly: GCA_035648795.1. Lineage (GTDB taxonomy): Bacteria > Verrucomicrobiota > Verrucomicrobiia > Opitutales > Opitutaceae > Fen-1467. The sequence continues at coordinate 1,599 of DASRKV010000398.1, read as the reverse complement.
GGTTGCGGCCGACCAGCCCGCCGTGAACAATCCTGCCCCGAAGCCGTGGTGGCAGTCGGGACGCTGGCAGCCGCCCGAGCCAAGCGCCAAGGCCGGGTTGCTCCCCCGGATCTCGGTCAAGGGGAATCACTTTGTGAATCCGGCGGGCGAAACCGTGCTTTTCCGCGGTCTGTCGATCGCGGACCCCGACAAACTGGTGGCGCAAGGGCATTGGAACCCGGAACTATTTGCCGCGGTGAAAGCCATGGGCGCCAATCTGGTGCGGCTTCCGGTGCATCCGATCGCGTGGCGGAGCCGCACACCGGCCGGCTATCTCGAACTGCTTGATCAGGCCGTGGATTGGTGCACGGACCTGGGCATTTACGTGATCATCGACTGGCATTCGATCGGCAACTTGAAGAGTGGCATGTTCCAGGCGCCGATGTACGAGACCAGTGTGCCGGAGACGCTGAACTTCTGGCGGACGATCGCGCTGCACTTTCGCGGCCACCACACGGTCGCCTTCTACGAGCTGTTCAATGAACCGACCCACTTGCGCGGGATGCTTGGCACGTTGAGCTGGACGGACTGGCGGGAGCTGAACGAGGAGATGATCGGAGTGATCCGCTCCTGGGACAAGGAAACCATCCCGCTGGTGGCTGGATTCGACTGGGCCTACGACCTCGATCCCGTCCACTACGACCCGGTGCGGGCAGAGGGCATCGGGTATGTCACGCACCCCTACGCCAACAAACGGCCGCCGCCGTGGGAGCCGAAATGGGAGGAGAACTTCGCCTTTGTCGCCGACCGCTACCCGGTGATCGCCACCGAACTAGGCTTTGCGCTCAAACCGGGAGAGGTGGTTGACGACAATCACTACGGCAATCGCATCACGCGGTTTCTGGAACAGCGCGGCATCAGCTGGCTGGCCTGGGTCTTCGATCCGAATTGGGGCCCGCCGCTGCTGAAAAGCTTTGATGGCTTCCCGCTCACGCCCAGCGGCGAGTTTTTCAAGCAGGCCCTGCACCGGGCCCCGGCGCCGCCATTGGCCCAAACGAACGGTTAGCCAATGCCAATCCAATCCGGGCAACCCGGCGGCGTAGATCGATCGCAAGGCGGGCCGGGGAGCGCACGATCCGCTTGGTGTCGATCAAGGTCAGGTCGCCACATCCGGCAAGCGTGTGCAAACCGTCACCATGCGACGAAGACACAGAATCGCCGGTGAGCCGGGGGGCGAGATGCTCGACCGTGATCCGGTCTGGCGCCAGCGAGGCGAACCGAAGAAAGCGGATGGCGCCACCATAGGTCCGACTGCAGTCCTGCACCGGCAGGATCACCGCACGGTCGGCTGCGACGAAGGGAGTACCGCCGGGGCGGGCACCGGCCCGGTCGTTGACGATCGGATTCTGCGGATGCAGCCGCCATGGTCCGGCAAGGCGATCGGCGTAGGCGGCGTGGAGTTCGCGTTGGTCGCGGGCTTTGGGGCCAACAATCGTGAAGAACATCCACCACCGGCCGTCGTAGCGAATCAGCGAGGGCTCGGCCCCCGGCACTCCGGGCAAGAGCGCGGTTTCGCGCACCCAGCCGAGCGGGAACTCGCGCGCCCGATAGAGCGCGATC
>DASRKV010000397.1:0-6510 GCA_035648795.1 Opitutaceae bacterium | reverse complement strand
GGCAGGTCGGGCTTCACCTCCTCCGGCAGGGACGGCTGGTGCGAGTCCACCACGGCCTGGTACCGGATCTCGAACGGACCGGCGCCCGCCTCGAGATGAACCACGCGATTGCCCTTGGCGGTGCAACTAACCTCCCGGGAGGCCTCCGGCACGCAGGTCAGTTGCTCCGCACGAATTTCCTGATGCGGGTCCTTGTTGACCAGGACATTGATCGTGAAATTCGCGGTGGGCGAGAGCACCTCGTAGCCCAGCGAGCAACCGACGGTCATGTTCATCGTTTCGGCCAGATCTACGCCGGTCGCCCCAACCGGCAACGGGAAAGCCGGTTTCTGGTGCGGCGGCGAATGCCCGGCCCGGCCCGCCCGCCTGCCGCTCCGGTCTTGGCAGCCGGACCTGGCCGCGCGAGACTGGCCGTGTGGCCCTGCTTTTCGCCTTCGCCCCGCTGTTCTTCGCCTTCGAGATCTGGCAGTTGGTGATGGCGGAGCGCTACCTGGGCCTCAAACAGATCGCGCGCGGAATCGATCCCCGCGAACTTGGCCTGGGCGAGCTCACGGCGGCCTGCTGGAGTCTGGCGCTGCTGGCCTACGGGGCATGGATGGCGCTCATGCTTTTCCAGCCGTTGGGTCGTTTCCAATCCCTGATGCTCCTCGGCGTCTCCGGACTTGGCTTCGCCGTTCGCCGCGGCTGCGGACTCAAATGGGTGCTGGTGATCCTGACGTTCGAGGGCTCCGTCCGCATCGGCATGCTGCTCTCCCTCTGCGCGCTGGCGTGGCGCCACCTGCTTTGAAACCGGCTCAGATTCCCAGCCGCCGCGTCAGGCTCTTGGGTTCGGACACGCCAAACGACGCGGCGAAGAAATCCTGCGCGGCATTCATCAACCGGGAATATTTCTGATAGTCGCCGACCCAGGAATTCGGCACGCACAGCCGTTGCAGCACGCCCTGCCCGATGTGGTCCGGCGCCGCCTCGTCCGGCGCGAGTTCCATGGAAAAATTAGGGTGTTGCAGATGCACGACGGAGTGGCGGGACCTTCCGGACTCGTCGCGCTCGATCCGCATAAAATCGGGGGAATCCATGGTCACGAGCGACGCTGCACGGTAGCCATCATGTCGCCTGTCACAAGCCGAAAGAGTTCGTGGCGGCAGTTTCCCGGAGTGAAACGCGCGCCCGGGCGGAAGGCCCGGCCTCTGGCAGGATGGAATTTGCCTTGAGCACGATGCGTTCCAGCTGCAAAACGGGAACGTCCCGCAGCTTCGCCCCCCGCATCTACCCATGAAATTCGACGACGCCCCGCGGCTGTCCAAGCTCCCGTTCATTGTCGGTGACATTGTCCTGCTCGCGCTCGCTTGGTTCATCGCCGCCCGCCATCCCAATCCGGTCACGCCACTGCCCCTGTTCGTCATCACCGGCTGCGTGGTGGCCGGGATCGTGGCATTGATGATTCCGTTTGTCGTCAACAACGCGCGCGATCAGGAGGACGCCGCGACCGCCCTGCGTCACGAACTGGGCGAGCAGTTCAAACGGCTCAAGGCGGCGTCCGACCACCTGCAGAATTCCACCATCCAGCTCAAGAGTATCGAGGAAATCGCCACCAAGAACCTGCAAGCGGCCGAGAAGCTGCCCTTCCGTTTGCAGGAGAAGATCACCGAATTCAATCAGCAGCTCACCGCAGCGGAGAACCAGGACAAGGCCCGGCTGGAGCAAGAGCTGACCCGGTTGCGTTCCGGTGAAAACGAGCGCCTGGTTGCAGCCGCCGAGCAGATTACCAAGTCCCTCGCCGGCTGGACGGGAATCGAGGCGGGCGTCAAACAGCAGATCGCGGCCGCCACCGAACTGCACGAGAAACTTGCGGGCGTGCTGGCGGCCCTCGAGAGCAGGATTGCGGGTCTGCAAGCAACGGTGGAAGCGGCCGTGAAGGCGGCGGAAGACATTTCTGCCGCGCCGCCGGCGCCCGCGGGCGATGGGCCGATCGTGGCCGGCCCCGAGCCGGTCGAATCCACGGCGGCGTCACCTTCGCCGGCCATCGCCAAAGCGGTTTCTGCCGCGAAGCCGGTGGTTCTTCCGGACCGACGGGCTCTCTTGGAACCGGCGTCTCCGTACTCCGAGCCATCCGAGGCAGCCAGGCCCGTGCCCGCGATGGCGCCCGAACCCTCAAGCACCGCTAACCCCGCGCCTGCGCTTCCAGCGGTGTCGCCGCCCGTCGACCCGATTCCCGTTATTCCCGAGGCGATTCCGCCGCCTGCCCCGCTGTCGCCGCCTGCCGCAACCGAGGCGTTGGACGTCGCTGTGGCTGACGTACCGTCGGCAGCTTCCGCCCGCGATGTCGCGCCGCTTAAGTCTCCGCGCGCGGTCGAGCCGCCGCCGGCGGTTCCCGCTACGACGCCGATCCCCGAATCGCCCGCCGCCGGCCCGGACAAGCCCGTCCGACCACCTTCATCGTCTGGCGCTTCCGCCCCGGTCGCATCACCGAAACCGCGCAAACCCCGCGCTCCGGGAAAACCCAAACTCAAGGCAACCGCGCCAGCAAAAACCGCCGGCGAACCCGCCGACGGGCCGGCGCCCGTCCGGGAGAGCCCGATCGCAGCCCCGCCGCCGGTTGAGCTCATTGCCGAACCAGTCGCTGACGAGCCCCCGCCGCCCGAAAATTTCTCCCAAATCCCGCCCGAAGAGAACAAACCGGTCGCGAACCCGGCGGCCGATGGCCGGACGCGGCTCACGGTCGTTTCCTATATCGGCATCGGCAACAAACTTCACCTTCGTGGCGAGGGTGCGGGCCTGAGCTGGACCAAAGGCGTTCCGCTGCAGTTTGTGTCCATCGGCCGCTGGCGCTGGGAGACCGAGGATAGTTCCGGACCGGTGGTCTGCCGGATCTACAAGAACGACAAGCTCGAAGCGCCCATCGGCCCGCTGACGCTCACTCCCGGCACCGAGCAGGAAGTCTCCGTCACATTTTGAGGCCGGCGCACGACAACCGGGTGCGCGCCGGGGGCGGTTCAATAGTGTGGCGGGCGTTCGTCGGCTGCTTCCGGCCCGCCGCCATCCGCGACGAACTTCACGTGCAACTCCGCCATCTGCTTCTTCAGCCGGTCAATCTTCTCCGCCATCTCGAACATGGCCTTGTCCTGCTCCGTCACGTGGCGCTGCAGCCACGCGAGCTTTTCTTCCAGGAGGGCGAGCCGTTCGTCACTCATCGCGGTCGCCCAGTCCAGCGGAGCCCGTCCGGCATGCCAAGCCCTTAGCGCTTTCCGGTCCGGCGATGCTTCAGCTGGGACGCCAGGATCCGCAACTCGCGCGCGACGTCGTCGCACGCCGTCCGCGCTTCGGTCGAGGTTTGCAGGCGCCGGATCCTGCGGCACACGAGCAGCAGGGCCGCAGTCAACTGGACTCGATAGGCGGCCCGGCGGGCGGGGGCGGAAACTGACGGATTTCTCGGCATGATGCACACCAATTTTATCCATCACATTTTTTGTCAACCTATAATTTTCCGTCGTGTGCGTTGACAAACGGTGGGCGCGGCGGCATCGAAACCGGCATGCACTACACCCGGCTTTTCCGGCAGCTGCGCGTAGCTCGTGCTCTCAGTCATGAAGCGCTGGCCAAGCGCGCCGGGTGTCACCGCAACACGGTGATCAACGTCGAGCGCGGCCGGCGGGTGAAAATCGACACCCTCGCCCGTCTGATGGAAAAGATGGGGTATGCGCGCGATTCCGCGGAATTCCAGGCGCTCGCCCTGCTGTGGCTCGAAGCCGCCAGCGGCATTCCGTTCTCCCGGCCCGAAACCGTGGCCGCCGCTCGCCGGCAAATCGCGACTTACCGACGCGAGTCCGAGCAGAACTGCCGGAAGCTGGCCGCGGTCGCCGCCGACGCCGGACTGACGGCCGATCAGATCCGCCTGCTGGTGTATGCCGCCCGGCAGCCCGACGTGCTCGCGATCATCGACACGGTGCAAAAGCTGGTCGAAGCCGGTGCCGCCACGGAAGTCATGCCACAGCTCAAGGTGGCGGAGGACGAGTAACGATCCGCCGCAGGTCCGCCGGATCGGTCACCGGTTGCTGACACGCGAAGTTTTCGCAAACATAAGCCGCGGCGCGACCGTCGATCGGCTTCATCTCCGCCAGGTATGCCCGGCGCCCGGCCAGCCAGGCCTGCCCTTCGGCCTGGTCGGCGGCGAGCAATACGAACCGCGGACCGGGGTTCTCGTGCAGCACCGCCGCCAATGCCCGGAAATCATCGCCCCGCGGGTCGCCGGCGATCACGACTGTGCGGGGCGGCCGTTGGATGAATTCCAGCGCGCCTAACATCTGGGGCAGGCTGGAGGGCGCCGCCTGCCACTGACCGCGAAATGCCGCCAGACACCGGAGCGCACGGTCCGCTCTGCCCAGGCCGGGAGAATTGGAATCCGCGCCGCCCCCGATCATGGCTTCCAGCCGCAGCAGATTGAGCGCCGCCACCGAACTCGGCGCCGGCTCGGCGCCGTCGTAGTTTTCCTTCAGTTGTGCGATGATCGATCGATCCCCTGCTCGCGAATTGAAGTAGCCGCCGTGATCCGCATCCCAGAATAGCTCGTCCATCCTGGCCTGCAATTGCCCGGCCCACTGCAGCCAGCGGATGTCGAACGCCGCTTCATACAGGTCGATCAGGCCCTGAACCAGGTACGCGTAGTCCTCGGCAAAGCCCGGCACGTTTCCCCGGCCATCGCAATAAGAGCGGTAGAGTATTCCGGCGGTCTCGTCGTACAACTCGCGCCGGAGAAATCCCGCCGTCCTGATCGCGGCCGCCAAATAATCCACCCGCGAGCGCTCCGCCTCTCCCAGGATCTGATGCCCCCGGGCCAGTGCGGAGACCATCAGACCGTTCCAGGCCGTGATGATCTTGTCGTCGAGGTGCGGACGCGGCCGCCGGGCCCGCGCCTCGCGCAGCCGGTTGAGACCCGCCTGCAGGCGGTCGCTCGCGGCGGCGAGATCGAGCCCGAACTGCCGCGCCGTGTCCGCCAGCGGCCGGCGCTGTCGCAGAATGTTTTTGCCGCGAAACTCGCCGGAGGGATCGCGCCCTCCCGCAACATTGCCTGACGCCTCCACGTCGAAATGCGCGCAGAACAAATCCGCCGGACTTTGGGGAGGCGGCGCCCCCGTCGCGCGGGTCGGCGACGACCCGCCATCCTCCAGGACGCGGCCGATTTCCTCTTTCGTCCAGAGGTAGAACGCCCCTTCGGCGCGCCGGCGATCGCCGGTTTCGGACTCCGGCATCTCGCTGTCGGCGTCCTCGGCAGAATAGAACCCGCCTCCCGGATGGGCCAGGTCGCGCAACACGTAGTCGAAGATGCCGCGCGCCACCCAGGCGAACCGCTCGTCGCCCGTGCCCTGCCGCGCCTCCAGATAACTGACCGCGAGTTGCGCCTGATCGTAGAGCATTTTTTCGAAATGAGGCACGAACCATTGTTCATCGACCGAGTAGCGGTGAAATCCGCCGCCGACGTGATCGTGAATCCCGCCTTCGGCCATTTTGCGCAGCGTCTGTGCCGCCATGTGCCGCGCCGCATCGGCAATTCGGGCCGGCGGCCACGGAGAATCGGCCCCCTCGCTCCGCGCCGAATCGTCCGGGTTTTCGCGATCCGGCCGATCAGCCGGCCACGGTCTGCTGGTGGCGCCGGCCGCGATCCGGAACAGGAAATTGAATACGGCCGCCCGCGGAAACTTCGGCGCGCCGCCGAATCCGCCCCACTCCGCGTCGAACGAACCGGCCAGATCCTGAAAACACCGCTCACTCGCCTTCTCCATCGCCAGGATCAGGCCTCCATCCCGTGCCTCGCCGCCCTGCATTCGGGCTCGGGCACCGGGGGACCCGCCCAGGACGGCTGGATCCGCGAGCGAGCTCCGACCTTCGCCGGGCGACCCGGCACCCCGGGCGTACGCGCGAATCGCCTCGGTCACCCGGATGCTCTCAGCCAGCACTTGCTCCCGGTCGCGGGCCCAGGCCTGCGCGAGCGCGCGAAGAAGCGCGCCGAAACCGGGCCGGCCCCACCGGTCCTCCGGCGGGAAATACGTCCCTCCGAAGAATGGCTTGAGCTCGGGCGTCAGCCACACGCTCATCGGCCATCCGCCCTGCCCGGTCGCCGCCTGCACGTAGGTCATGTAGACGCGGTCGATATCGGGGCGCTCCTCCCGGTCGACTTTCACCGGGACGAAATCGCGGTTGAGCGCCTCGGCGATCCTCTCGTCCTCGAACGACTCGTGGGCCATCACGTGGCACCAGTGACAGGTTGAATAGCCCACCGAGAGAAAGATCGGCTTCTGCTCCGCGCCCGCCTTCGCGAACGCTTCCTCGCCCCAAGGATACCAATCCACCGGATTGTGCGCGTGCTGCCGCAGGTAGGGTGACTTCTCCCGGGCAAGCCGATTGGCAAAACGTGGCCGGATGGTTTCGGACATCAGGCCAAGTTCCGCCCAATTGCCCAAAACGCAAAAGGGCGCGGCGCCGCCGGTGATCGCGAACGACCGCGCGTCCGGCTAG
>DASRKV010000396.1:0-6598 GCA_035648795.1 Opitutaceae bacterium | reverse complement strand
CCCGCAGCGCGGCGCACGGCCTTGTGTTCTTCAAGAATGCTGCGGTACTGCACCGGCATCTCCCACCCGGCAAAATCCACCAGCCGCCCGCCATGGGCGACGTGAAAGTCGCGGAGGGGCGTGCATTTGAGTTCGCTCATGAGACGAAATTAACCGGCCGCCCCGGGCGCGGCGCAAGAATGTTCTTCCTAGGGGCGCATCTCCGAGTAGTCGGTCGTCCAAGTGGCGGGGCCTCTTGCTCATATCTCGGGACGTGCCACGTGGCATGGGCGTCTCGCCCATGTCTGGGGCTCTTCCGAACCACCGGCAGACCGCCTGGGCCACCTCCGAACAGCCTCACAATCCGCCGACAACCGGCTCAGGCGCCGTGAAAGTCGCGTGGAAAGGGTTGACTCGATATCAGGGCCAGCATCGGCGCCGACGGCAGGCGCGTGCCCGTTGGGACCGCAAAGCCGCGCAAGAATTCCGCCGCGGACAACATGCGACCGCCGGGCCGCTGCAGTTTGCGCAAGCGGAGGATTCCGTCGCCAGTCGCGATCAGCAACCCGTCGCGGTCCGCGCCCACCACCTCGCCAGCCGGACGGACGAACGAGCCCTCGGAAACAGCGGCATCGCGGTCGCTTCTGGTGGCAACGTCCGCGAGCCCGAGCTTTACCGGCACGCCGCCGGTCTCCACAGCACAACCGGGCCAGGGAAAAAGACCGTTGATTCGCGCAGCGAGCGTCTTGGCCGGTGCCGCGAAATCGAGCCGCCCGTCTTCCTTGACGAGGCGCCGGCAGTAAGTGGCCCGCGCCTCATCTTGGGGCGCGAAGGTCAGAGTCCCGCCCCGGAGTCGCGGAAGCGCACGGGCCAGCAGCGGCACACACGCCGCCGCGAGCTTGCGTTCGACTTCGAGCGCCGTATCGAGCGACGCGATGGGCACGCGCGCCGCATCCGCCATCGGCCCGGCATCGAGCTTCCGCACGATACGCATCAGCGTGATCCCCGTTTCCGCTTCGCCTTGCGCGATCGCCGTCTGGATGGGCGAAGCGCCCCGATACCGGGGCAGGATCGAAGCGTGCAGATTGAGCGTGCCGAAACGCGGCGTGGCGATGAATTCGTCTTTGAGAATGTGACCATATGCCAGGACCAGCGCCACGTCCGCCTGTTGAGCGGCCAGCCAGTCACATTCGTCCGGCGTCAGTTTTTCCGGTTGCCGGACGAGCACGCCGCGGGTCGCCGCCCACTGTTTGATCGGCCCCGCCTCGGTCTTCTGGCCGCGACCGGCAGGTCGGTCGGGTTGGGTATAGACCGCAGCAATCGACGCCAGCGCGCTGCCCTCTCCCGCCAGCCAATCGAGCAGCGGCAGGACGAGGGGATCCGATCCCATAAAGATGACTTTGAGCGGCATGGTCATCGCTAGCCCGGATGCGCCAATCGCCCGGCAGGCAGGTGTGCGCATCGAATCGATTGCGGCTGGGTTTGCGGGCAGAGTATGTGAAACATCCGGGCGGGGTAAGCAACAAACACGGCGTCCTCACATTCAACCCAAATCCGGCCGCGGGTGGTTGAACCCTTCGACGCGGCAAGTGCGAATCAGGTTGAGCGGAAGCAGATCTCGTGACAGACGCAAAGCTGACCTGCGTCACGCACTCCGTAAGGCCCGCTCCCAGCGGGCACCCCCCAGAAAGGATATTGCCATGAATTCTCCCGCTCTCGGGCTGCACGTCGCCAGCGTGATCTTCGGCCTCATGGGCCTTGGCCACCTGGTCCGCATCATCGCCTGTGTAAATCTACAAGTCGGCAGTTGCTCTATTGGCCGGTGGTGGAGTGTCGTTCCCGTCATTGTGCTCGCCGCACTCTGCGTCTGGCTGTGGATGCTCGCGTCCAAAGCCGCCAAATCGAAGACGGAAGCTCCGCCGTCCGCGCCGGCCGCCTGAGCGACTCCGCCGCGCCCTGCTCTCGGCGGGATCGCTTCCGTCGTCCCTGTCCAAGTCTTGATCCGGCCTCTTTTTGTCGGCCGGGCCGATATTGTTGTGCGCAGCGTCAACTCGTCGGTCGTGCCTTCGCGCCGACCAAGCAGTGCGTTGTCGCAGTCGATGCCCGATCGGCGCGGAACGGCGTTCGCCGCGCCGCGTCTGCTTGGGGGAACCGGGCGACCGTTTAACTCTGACGGGAACGAACGGTCACCCCTGTGCGCCCGCTACTTCTTCTGGGCCGCCGCGGCTTTCGCCTTTGTCGCCTGCTGCGACGTGATAAGCACCTGCTTCTTCCGGTTCGCGTCGTTGGTTTTCGACTGCTTCTGCGACGCCTGTTTCTGCACGGATTTCGGAGATCTATCGCCCATGGTGGGTTTTCTTTCGTTGAGTTGCCTCACCTTCGGAATGTTCGTTTCCCCGAGGGCGTTGCTCATTATCTTCAAAGACGCCCGCAGGGTGCAAGCCTCGTCGGATCGCTGGTGGCGCGACATTTCAGGGATCGCGAGCGGCCGGCCCCGATTTGGCGCAGGCACGCTTCACGTGACCCCAGCGCCACGAATCCAGATCCGGCCAGCGGCCGACGGTGAGCCGGACCTCAATCTCATCGCCCACGGCGAAATCGTCCCGGTCGGTGCGCAGAATCCGGAATCCCCAATGGGGCGCGCGACGCGGATCCAGCGGACCCGAGCTGAGCGAGAGGTCGTCGTCGACCCGCGCGCGAAAATAGACCGCGTAGCCATCCAGGCGGCCGGCGTTCACGACCGTGCGCGTGAATGCGAGGTCATGCGGCAGGTCCGCCTCGTTGAGCGTGTGCAAATCGAACGACAGCACCGGCTCCGGCTCGCCGAGGAAATGGTCGACGAGCGTCGGGTCGCTGCTGGCGAGATCATAATAGCCCGGCCCCTGCGGCCGGTTCCGCTCGAGGCACGAGTAGTCGTAGCCATACGCGTCAAGCTCCCAGATGAACGGCACCAGCCGGGCGTCGTTCACTTTGATCGGCTCGCAATAGAATTCGAAACGACTCGGCAGGATCAACCCGCCCGGCTTGAGCAGCCGGTCGCGCAGATCGGTGACGTTCGCCACCATCTCCTCGTCGAACAGGCAGTCGCCCATCTGGTCGTGCAGGATGACGTCGACGGGCTCATCGGCGGTAAACCGGGTGCTGTGCGTCGCAAGGAATTCGACGTTCTCGATCCGATTCGCCGCCGCCAGCGTGCGGGCGTGCGTCAGGATCTCGGAGTGATCGATGGCATAAACGTGCGCGGCCCCGCGCCGCGCCGCCCACGCGGCGAGAATGCCGGTGCCCGTGCCAAGATCGACGACGCGATCGCCCGGCTGAATATGGCGGGCGATCGCGGCGTGGTAGAAGGCCATGCGGGGCTGATCCGCGAGCATCCGTTCCTGCTCGTGCAGGCCCGCGAACATGCGGCCGTTGTAGTCGCGGTAAGCCGCCTCCGGCGAGCGCTCCGCCCGCGGATAAAACCAGGCCGCGAGACGCGGCCGGGCTTGAATCCACGTGCGGCCGGCCGCGCCGAGGCGCCGGACAGAGGAAAATGCGCGGGCACTGAGACGTTGGAGCGGTTGCAGTGACATGAATGCCCGGCGTCACCGATGACCCGAGTGACGAACGGTGCGGCAGTGCGCGGGCAAGTGCAACCTGAAGGATCGACTCGCCGGAGGCGCGCCCGAGGTGACATTAGCATCTTGCCCAGGCCCGGGGTTTTCCCGAACCACGGGCCGGCTGCGGGGCTATTTTCGAACAGCTTCGCAACCCACCGGCAACCGGGACATGCGCCTGGTTGGCTCTCACGCAAACCCGCGCGCTTGTATCGCACGAACCGCGCTTGTATCAACGACGCTCCGTGCACCCCTATCTTCGTTGTGTTCTTTTCCTTGCGACGGTTTCCCTGATGCCGGCCGCGCCGTCCAACGGATCGCCCCCAACGAAAATCGCGGCGGACGATGCACGAATCGCCTACATGGGGCGGACCGAACTTTCCAGCCACAAAGTCCGGATGGGCTATCCCGGCATCACGATCCGGTTCGTCTATCGCGGTCCGGCGCCGGTGATCGAGATGTCCGGCGATACGCCGGACTGTTTCTTCAATCTGTCGTGCAACGGATGGGATCCGGTGCTCATTCATCTGAAACAGGGCGCGAACGAAATCGCCCTGCCGACGGGAGTCGCCCCTGCGGGCGGCTGGTTGGTCGAGCTGGTGCGGCGGACGGAATCATGGATGGGCACCGCGTCGTTCGACGGGCTGCTCCTGCCCCCGGGCGGCGAATTGCTGCCGGCGGCGCCGGGGCCGGAGCGCCGGCTGATGTTTATCGGAGACTCGATCACCTGTGCCGAGTATGACGAACGTTTTCCTCCGGAGAACGACGACACGCCTCGTTCGACGAACGCCGCCCGCTCCTACGGCATGCTGCTCGCGCGCTGGCTCGGCGCCCAGGTTCATCTGGTCTGCTACGGCGGCCGCGGCATCACGCGCGACTGGTCGGGCAAAACAGACACAAATACGGCGCCCGTTTTCTTTCCGCGCGCCCTGCCCGACGAACCGAACTCGGCCTGGGACCACGCGCGCTACGCGCCGGATGTGATTGTGATCAACATCGGCACCGATCTGGATGCCGGGCTGCCCGATGAGGCGAAATTTACCGATGCCTATGCGGCGTTCGTCGCCCAGGTGCGCGCGGCCCATCCCCGTGCCTTCATTCTGTTATGCGAGAGCGCCTATCAATCCGACGGCTCCGACGGGCGGCCGCGCGTGGACCGCGATTTCCTGCTGCACACGCTCCAAGCCGTGGTGGCAAGACGGCGCGCGGCCGGCGACGAGCGGCTCCGCGTGGTCCTCACCGGCTTTTATCCGGGCACACCGACCAACAGTCATATCGTGGCGTTTCAGCAGGAGCAGCTCGCGCTCGATCTTCTCGGACCGATTCGCGGGGTGACCGGTTGGTGAGAAAACTCCGGCGGTTCTCCACGGCTTGAGCTTCGGCCAAAGAATGGCCGGGCCGGTTGGCTTATGGCTTGATGCTTAGCGCTCACGGGTAGCGCCGCCCTCTTTTGACTTTGTGCCGCACCCCACTTTGGGTATTCCTTTGGCTCCTCGGATCTCCTCATAGCTCGCTGCGCGCTTCTCCTCGCCGCTTCCTTCGGTCTGCCCGCTTCTCGCTCCACGCTACTCGCTGATTTATCCCTCCATGTCCTGGTCCCGATTCAAACAGTACCGTTACCAATATCCCACGCTCGGGCTATCGCTCGATTTGAGCCGTATGCCGTTCCCGGATGAATTCCTGCCCTCGTTGGCGGCGAAGTTCACGGAGGCGTTCGCCGCGATGGCCGCGCTGGAAAAGGGCGCCATCGCCAATCCCGACGAGAACCGCATGGTCGGCCATTATTGGTTGCGCGCGCCGCAATTGGCCCCGACTCCGGAGATCGCCGACGCCATCACTTCGACCCTCGCTGCGATCAAGACGTTCGCCGCCAGGATTCACCAGAGCGAGATCGCTGGCCCCGCCGGAAAATTCCGCGAGTTGCTCGTCATCGGCATTGGCGGCTCCGCGCTGGGTCCCCAGTTGGTCAGCCAAGCGCTGGGCCGGCTCAAGACCGGCCGCGACCGGATGCGCGTCCACTTCTTCGACAACACCGACCCGGACGGCATGGATCTCGTGTTGAAGGAAATCGGCCGCCAGCTCCGCCGGACGCTCGTGGTCGTGATCTCGAAATCCGGCGGCACAATGGAAACGCGCAACGGAATGCTGGAAGCCGCCGCCGCGTTCAAGGCCGCCGGGCTCGATTACCCGAAGCAATTTGTCGCCGTGACCGGCGCCGGCTCAAAGCTCGACCAGACCGCCGAAAAGGAAGGCTGGCTCGCACGGTTCCCGATGTGGGATTGGGTCGGCGGCCGCACGTCCGAGCTCTGCGCCGTGGGCCTCCTGCCCGCCGCGCTGCAGGGCATCAAGGTCGATCAGATGCTCGCGGGCGCCGCGGCGATGGACCAAGCCACCCGCCTGCCCTCGCTCCACGAGAATCCAGCCGCGCTGCTGGCCGCGATGTGGTATTGGGCGACCGACGGACGCGGTTCGCGCGACATGGTGGTGCTGCCGTACAAGGATCGCCTCCTGCTCTTCTCGCGCTACCTCCAGCAGCTCGTCATGGAGTCGCTCGGAAAGGAACTCGATCTCCAGGGCCGCGTCGTGAACCAGGGCATCGCCGTTTACGGCAACAAGGGCTCCACCGACCAGCACGCCTACGTGCAGCAACTGCGCGAGGGCGTGAACAATTTTTTCGTCACCTTCATCGAGGTCCTGCGCGACCGCGCCGGCGCCAGTCTCGCGGTCGAGGGCGGCGGGCTCACCAGCGGCGACTACCTGCAGGGTTTCCTGCTCGGCACCCGCGATGCGCTCAGCGAAAAGAACCGGCCTTCCGTCACGCTGACGATCTCCGAGGTATCGCCCCGCACGCTGGGCATGCTCATCGCGCTGTACGAACGCGTGGTCGGCCTGTACGCCTCGCTCATCGGCGTCAACGCTTACCATCAGCCGGGGGTCGAGGCGGGCAAGAAGGCGGCGGGCGGCGTCATCGCGCTCAAGCTCAAGCTGACCGAGGCGCTGCGCCTCGCGCCCGGCACTGCGTT
>DASRKV010000395.1:0-3664 GCA_035648795.1 Opitutaceae bacterium | reverse complement strand
GAGTTTGAGCGCGCCGATGCTCTGGTCCGGATCAGCGGGATGGACATCCGGCGTGAGGGCGGAGATCTTGACCGAGAGATTGAGGCGCGGAACGGATCCGTTCGGGCCGACATCACTGGGCGCCGGGTCCGGGTCCCGGGCGAGGGCGGCGGAGACGACATCGAGCACCTCCAGATTCCGCTGCAGGAAGCCGTCGGCCTCCGCCTCGGTGACCACCGTTTCGCCGAGCAGGTCAATGGTCGTGGCCAGCCCGGCGCGGGCGTTCTGGCGGAGTTGTTTGACGAGGTCATCCGTGGTTTCGCCGGCGACGAATTGGCGGGCCATCGCCACCACCTGGGATTTCACAGGATTGGCCACGAGCGCGGGGGCCAACGAGGCGGCGGCGAGACCGGTCTTGAGGGCGGGATGAAGTTCGACGGCCTTGTCGCCGAGGTATTCCTGGAGATGCCGCACGATTTCCGCCGACGAATGGAGCGAGGGCAGGACGTCGACGAAGCGAAAGAGCTGCGTCTTGAACGCGGGATCCTTCATCGACCACTCCATCAAGCGCGCATAGGCGCCTTTCTTGGAGAAGATGCCGGGTGCCGGATGGGCATCCATGAGCGCGAAGAGCTGTTCGCCCTCGGCACGGATCGCAGCTTCAATCTCGGGCTCGACAGGCAGGAATCCCGTTGGGGGAACGGCGGCGACAGGGGAGCGGGGGGAGGTGGCCATGGCGGGAAAATCCGCAAACGCGCAGAGGAGTGGTTCTGTCTCCAGTGTGCCCGAATCCGCGCTCCGGGCAAGAGGCCACATCGTCCGGTGTCGGTCCATTGCGAACCGGTTTGGAAGTGGCACAGGTAGCCTGCCCGCCGTCTCGTCCGCCATAGGCTTGGCGGCGGCGGAAGCCTCCAGCGAAGGCTGGGTCTCGCCCGTGGTTTCGGCCCCACCAGACATGAGCAAGAAGCCCAGGCCACTCGAACGGCAAGACCCCGCTTGCTTATCCCCTTGGCAGCTCATGTGATCTCTGGCACTCCTGCCTGGATCCCCGCCGACTCACGCCCGGGCGGCAGATTCCGCACATTTCTGCGACTTTGCGTTACCGCGACGTGTTTTGCGCATGAACGAAGACACTCCAGTGCAAGCCACCGAAGAGGGCATGATCGCCCCGATCGATTTCACGACGTTTATGCGCAATTACCAGGATATGGTCTATACGACGGCCGTGCGGCTCCTTGGCAACGAGGCGCAGGCCGAGGACATCTCGCAAGACGTGTTTCTGAAGGCGTTCGAGCATTGGGATAATCTGCAGACCAGCGCCACGGCTGGGGGCTGGCTCAAGACGGTCACGACCAATCTCAGCATCAATCACCTGCAGCGCTACCGGAAACGCTGGCGCTTCTTCTCTGAATTCACCCGCCACGACGACGATGGCGATGAACAGGAAGTCGAGTTCGCCTCCCCGGACAATTTCCTCGAAGGGCTGGGCCAGGCGGACCGCCGCGCGTGGGTGGAGCGGGCGCTCGCGCAACTGCCGGAGCACCAGCGCGTGCCGCTCGTGCTGTTTCACTTTGAGGACTTGCCGTACGACGAGATTGCGAAGCGGCTCGGGGTGTCGCTCAGCAAGGTGAAAACCGACATCCTGCGCGGCCGCGAAGCGCTGGCGAAGGCGCTGGAGCACAGCGGCGCAAGCCACGAAAAATTTGAAAGGTGAATCCTGCCGCCATGAAAGACCGAATGACTCCCGACGAGCTTGAGAAGTTTATCCACCGGACGCTGCGCTCCCTGCCTGACCGTCGCGCGCCGGCCACGCTCGAAGCGCGCGTCGCCGCCGCCCTCGAAGCCCGCGCGGCAATTCCATGGTGGCACAAGTCGTGGACCTACTGGCCGCAGTGGGTGCGCGCGCTTTTCGTCCTGTTCTGCGGTGGCCTGGCTGCCTTGGTGGTGGTGGTGGGCGGAGCCGGCCTGCCGACGGGTGTCGGCACCGCGCAATTGAACCACGTTTTCGCGCCGGTGCTTAGCTTGATCCGACCCGTGATCAGCCTCGGACGCGGCTTGGCCGACATCATCGCCCTCGTCGGACGCGAAATTCCCGCCTGGTGGCTCTATGGCGCCGCTGCATTTGTCGCGGGCCTCTACGCGATGCTCGTCGGTGTCGGCGCCGCCGCCTACCGCACTCTTTGGACGAACCGATAGCCCCCTTTCTCGAACCCCAACTCCTTCCACCCATGAAACACCGCATTCTTTTCAGTACCTTGGGCGCTGTTGTCGCCCTCACGCTGACGTTGGCATCGGCTACCCGCGGCGAAGATTCGCCGCCGGCACCTTCTTCGGCGCCTGCCGCCGACACCGCGGCGCCGCAGGCGGCGCAACCGGCGCAACCCGTCACCACACCCGCTCCTGCCGCCGCGGTTGCCCCGGCGGATGCATTCACCGCCACGAGCGCCTTGCCCGCAGCGGTCGCTCCGGCCGATACGGTCAGGACTTCACCGGCGCCCCAGGCGGCCGAGTCGGCAGCCACCGCCGCGGACGCCTCGACTTCCGGACTCCGGCGGCTTGACCGCACTTCAGACGAGCCCGCCGGTGACATCCATCGGCATCTGCGAGATGCCATCCGTGATTCCGTGCATAAACACGTGCGCTCACACCACGGGGACCAGTCGGACTCCGAGCGAGTCGCCGTGGGTCATGACGTCGTCGTGGAAAAGGGTGAGAAGGCCAGCCAGGCAGTGGCGGTTTTCGGCAATGCGACCGTCGACGGCGAGGCCACCGACCAGGCCGTCTCGGTCTGGGGCAGCACGACGGTCAACGGAACCGTGGGTAACCAGGCGGTCTCTGTTCTGGGTAACACCACGGTCAATGGATCGGTCGGGGACCAGGCCGTGGCCGTCGGAGGCAACATGATTGTCAACGGTCACGTGGGTGGAGAGGTCGTGTGCGTCGGCGGCGATATCACCCTGGGACCGGATGCCGAGGTCGGCGGTGAAGTCGTCGTGGTGGGCGGAGAGCTGAAGAAAGACCCGTCCGCAAATCTGCACGGCCACGTGCAGCAGGTCCATCTGCCGGTGCTTCGCCCGCTCGTTGCCTGGATCACGTCCTCGCTGTTGAAAGCCCGGCTGCTTTCCTTCGCGCCTGGCGCCGCCTGGGCCTGGCTGGTCGCCGCCGCCTTCCTCGGATTTTATGTCGTGGTGGCCTTGGTGTTCCCGCGCGGGATTGCGAAGTGTGTCGAGACGCTGGAACGACGGCCTGGCCACGTCATCCTGACGGCGGTGCTGACGATGTTGGCGATGCCGCTGGTGTTCCTGTTGCTCGCCATCACCGGCGTTGGTTTGCTGGTGATTCCGTTCCTCGCGATCGGTCTTTTCGCGGCCAAACTCTTCGGACGGGCCGCCATGCTTGCCTGGTTCGGCCGGCGTATCACCGGATTGTTTGGCGCGGGTCCGTGGTCGCACGTCGCCGTGGACGTGCTCGGCGGCGGAATCATCGTCGCATTGCTTTATACGGTTCCGATCCTGGCGTTGGTCGTGGCGATGTTGATCAGCATTTTCGGCCTGGGAACGGTCATCTATACGTTGATCCTATCCATGCGGCGGAATGGCACCAAGCCGGCTCCGGCTGCCCCCGCGCTCCCGCCCGCCGGCACGCCTCCTCCGCCCGCTCCCGCGGTTGCGCTCGCGGCCGGCGG
>DASRKV010000394.1:0-3331 GCA_035648795.1 Opitutaceae bacterium | reverse complement strand
CATTGCTTGGATCGGCGACCCTGACGATTACGAACCCGTCTCGCGCGGCTGATTCTGCTGGATTCTGGCTCCTCCCTCCTGGATTCTCGCTCCTGCCTCCTTTTTTCGATGATCGAAGTCGAAAACCTCACCCGCGTCTTCCGAACCTACAAAAAGCAGCCCGGCTTCTGGGGCGGCGTGAAAGGCCTGTTTCTGCGCGAGTTCGAGGAGGTGCGCGCCGCCGACCAGATCACCTTCACGATCGGAGAAGGCGAGCTGGTCGGTTTCCTGGGCCCCAACGGTGCGGGCAAGACCACGACGCTCAAGATGCTGTCCGGCCTCATCTATCCGACCTCGGGGCGGGCGCGCGTGGCGGGCTTTGACCCGACCAAGCGCGAAAATGCCTACCGGCGGATCTTCGCCCTGGTGCTCGGCCAAAAGAATCAGCTCTGGTGGGATCTCCCCGCCATCGAGTCTTTTCTGCTGCTCCGGCATATCTACGGCCTCGGCGCCGCCCAGTACCGGACCACGCTCGATGAACTCGTCACCCTGCTGGACGTGGGTCACAAGCTCAACGTCATGGTGCGCGAACTCTCGCTCGGCGAGCGGATGAAAATGGAGCTCATTGCCGCTCTGCTCCACCGCCCGCGAGTCCTTTTCCTCGACGAACCCACCATTGGTCTCGATGTGGTCTCGCAGAAGGCGGTGCGCCTGTTCCTCCGCGATTACAACCGGCGCTACCACACGACGATTCTGCTGACCAGCCACTACATGGCCGACATCAAGGCGCTGTGCGAACGCGTCATCGTCATCCACAAGGGCCGCAAGATTCACGACGGCGCGATCGATCAACTCGACGCCACCGGCAGCCGCCAGAAGATCATCAAGTTCCGGCCCGTCGACGGCGTGCTCTCGCCGGGAGCGCTCGACCCCCGGTTCGGCCAGCCGAAGCCGACCGAGGACGGCGAGTACGTGCTGCACGTTCCGGGCGAGCAGGCCGTCGCCGTCTCGCAGCAGATCCTGGCCGCCGGCCCCGTGGCGGATATCACCATCGAGGACGTGCCGCTGGAGGACATCATCGCAGAACTGTTCGGCAAGCAGAAGTGACGCCCGGACCGGATCCGGACCATGTTCGAAACCGCCGCAACCTGGCCACCGCCGGAGGGGGCGTCCAAAAGCTCACGACGCCCGCGGCCATGGCGCGATCACACTCCCAGCTTTTCCCGCACCGTCCGCCCCAGCATTCGTGCGTCGAAAGGCTTCCGGAAGACTACGGCGTCCACCAGTTCATGGGCCCCGACGGACTCCGCCGCCTGTTCCGAGATGGCGGTGAAGAAGGTGTGGATGCCGGGCTGCAGGTCGCCCGCCAGGCGGGCCAGCTCCAGTCCGCTCGCGCCGCGCAGGTCCACCTCGGTGATGAGCGCATCGAAGCTTCGCGTGCGCAGCAACTGCCGGGTGTGTTCCTCACTCGTGCTCTTCACCAGCTCGAAATCGGCGCCCAGCACGTAGGCCAGGGTGTCGTTCACCGCCGGGTTGTCGTCATGCAGCAGCAACGCCGGCCGCAGAAATTCGTCAAACGGCCGCAGCCCGACCAGCGCCGCCTGCAGCAATTTCTCGGGCTCGCCGCCTTCGCGGCTCAATTCGGCCAAGCCGGCCCGAACGGCCGCGTCGGCCAGCAATGGTTTGAGCCGTCGCAAATGTGCCAGAATTGCGGCCCGTCCGCATTCGGGAAACACCAGGCCTACGCGGTTTGCGTCATAGGGCCCGGCCGCGACCGCCGCCGGCAGGCCGGCGCGCAGTTTAGGCAGGAGCTGCAGCAGGCCGCCGGCAATGCGGGGCGAATCC
This sequence comes from Opitutaceae bacterium, assembly GCA_035648795.1. GTDB lineage: Bacteria > Verrucomicrobiota > Verrucomicrobiia > Opitutales > Opitutaceae > Fen-1467. The sequence continues at coordinate 1,507 of DASRKV010000394.1, read as the reverse complement.
AGCATGGCGAAACCCAGGCGCCGCCGCAGCCACTGGCAGCGGTAGGTCTCCCGGTGCAGGGCATCGAGCAGGCGGGCCTGGTCCGGCGTAAGGTCGGTCATGACCGCGACACACACCCCCGCGCCGTCGCTGCCGGGGGGGTTCCGCAGCTCGCCAAACACCAGGCGGCCCTCGATGCGCAGGTGAAAACAGGCCCGCGGCATATGATCACCGGCTCGCATCTCGGCGGGCAATGCCGCCTGCAATGCAGCCCAGAGATCACCGCCCCCGCCCAGCCATCGCCGCGCAAGATCATTGCCGGCGGCCACCTGGTGCTGCTCGTCGAACGCGAGAATGCCGACCGGCGCCTGGTTCAACAAGAAGCCCAACAACTGGCGGTGGCGCCCCACTTCGCGCCACTCCTGCGCACGGTCGAGCACGACCGCAAGGAAATCGGCCAGACCCGACAGCAGATGCAGATCCTCGGGTCCGAACAAGCGGGGTCCATCGCGGCCGATCGCGCGCAGGATGCCATGCGAACCCGCCGCGCCCTGGACCGGAAGGGTCATCTCACCGAGGAGAAATTCCCGCTCCTTCGCTCCGGATTTGTCCTCCAGTTCAAAGGCCACGCGGCCAAACCAGTCGGCCTTGTCGAGCGCGGCCTGCAGGCCGCCCACAAACCCGTCGAAGTCCTGCAGGTGGGCGAACGCCGCCGCCAGCGCGCGCAACGCGGCCGGACCGGGCAGGGCCCGGGATCCGGACGTTCTTGGGGTCGGCAGGGTGCTGGCGTTCCCGGGGGTCATGGAGATTGTTCGTCGACCGGAAGGTGAACTTGGAACGTGGTGCCTTTCCCGAGCTGGCTCGTCACCTCAATCGCTCCCTGATGGTACTGGACGATGCGCTTCACGATGGCGAGTCCCAAACCCATTCCGCGGGCGCCGCGGCGGTCGCCGGTCGACTTCGTCGTCATGAATGGCTCGAACACGCGGGCCAGCAGGGCCGGTTCGATCCCGGTGCCGTTGTCGGAGATCGTGATATAGAGCATGGGCGTGGACAGGTCTCCCGCCCATGGCTCCGCCGCCACGGTGATACAGCCGTCCGCGCGTCCGTCGAGCGCATGGAGGGCGTTCTGCACCAGGTTGAGAAACACCTGCAGGAGCTGACTGTAATTGCCCCGCACCGGCGGCAGGTCATGCAGCCCGTCCGTGCAGAACTTCACCCCGATGCGGGCCAGCTCGGCCCGAACGATCTCGCCGACGCCGCCGATGACCTCCTCGATCTTCACCGCCGCGAACGGCACCGCATTGTTCTCGGCGAATGCCGCCACGTTCTCCACAATGCTGGCGATGCGCTGCACGTCGCGCTGCATGATCGCGCTGAACTCCTGGTGAAACTCCGGCTCGTGGCCGTGCTCCTTGAGCAGCGCGGAAAAGGTCTGGATCGAAACCAGCGGATTGCGCAGCTCATGCGCCAGGCCGGCCGCCAGCGTGCCCAGCGAGATGAGTTTTTCCGTCTGGCTGGCGCGGCG
>DASRKV010000393.1:0-6094 GCA_035648795.1 Opitutaceae bacterium | reverse complement strand
CAGCAACGGCTCAACCGGCGGCTGCGCCTGGCGCAGGTGGTCGCGGACGACGAGGTGATCTTTGACTTCAAGCATCAGCCGGCGCTGGCGCCCCGCCTGCGCAAGCTGGCTGCGCCCCAAGGAGTGAACCTCGTCGGCTGGTTTCGCGGTGAACTGGGAATCGGAGAGTCGGCGCGCTGTATGGCGAAAGCCTGCGACGCCGCCGGCCTGGCCACGACCCTCATCGAGTTGAAGCTCAATTGCCTGAATCGCAACGGCGACACCACCTATGCCGCGCGGCTGCAGGAGGCTAATCCGTACCCGGTCAATATCTTTCACCTCGATCCTCCGGTGTCGCAGGACATCGATCACCATCACGGGCGGGCCTTCCGCACCGATCATTATAACATCGCCTATTGGGCGTGGGAACTGCCGGAATTCCCCGACGGCTGGGTGGATCGACACCGCTTTTTTGACGAGATCTGGTGCCCCTCGGAGTTCTCGCGCGCCGCCATTGCCGCCAAGTTGCCCAAGCCGGTGCTGGCCATGCCGCACGCCATCGAGTTCCCGGTGCCGCAGGGTGACTTCCGGAAGAAGTTCGGCCTGCCCGACCGCATGTTCCTGTTCCTGTTTGTTTACGACTTGAATTCGACCCAGGAGCGCAAGAATCCGCGCGCTGTGATCGCCGCATTCCGCCGGGCTTTCCCGATCGGCGGCCCGGTCGGTCTGGTCGTCAAGACGCACAACCCGGACCGGCATTCGACCGCCTTCGCCGAACTCCAGGCGGAACTGGAGGGATTGCCGAACACCTTCCTGATCTGCGAAACACTGCCCCGCACCGCCGTCTACGAATTGCAGCAGGCCTGCGACTGTTTTGTCTCATTGCATCGAGCCGAAGGGTTCGGCCTCAGCGTCGCCGAAGCCATGTTTCTGGGCAAGCCGGTCATCGCGACCGATTGGTCGGGCACGGCCGAGTTCGTCAACGTGACCAACGGCTGTCCGGTCAACTACCGCCTGCTGACGCTCGACCGCAACTACGGTCCTTACCTGCGCGGCCAGATCTGGGCGGACCCCGACATCGATCACGCCGCCCATTGGATGCGATCCCTGATGGACGACAGCGGCCTCCGTGAGAATCTGGGCAAGCGTGCGGCCGCCGACATTCGGAAAAACTTCTCCCCCGAGGTGATTGGTCGCCGCTATCAACGTCGCCTGGAGGCGTTTTCCCTCTGGTAGCCGGCCGCGGCGGGAACCAGGTCTGCCCGTCGACGCCCCCGACCGCCGAGGAAGTCATGGGGCGCCTGTCGCGGTGGGAAAAGCGTGACGAACTCAAACCGCTTGGTTACGCCAGTGCCCTCTTCATGAAAACCTTCGCCCATTCCGCTCGCGCCCTCCTCGGAGGGCTGCAATTTTGCCTCATGCTCTCAGCCCCTGCTTTCGCCGCGACCCAGCACCAGAATTTCGACGTGGCGGTCTATATTCCCGTCAGCGTCGTCCAGCATTTCGAGGAGCCCGGTGCGCTCCAGCGCGAATGGGAGACGATCAACCGCCAGGTGAAGGTGGACAAGGTTTACATCGAGTCCGAGCGCGATCGGCTCGTCGCCAGTGAAACGCTCCTGGAAACCGTGAAGCAGTTTTTCCTGGCGCAGGGCGTACGCGTGGCGGGCGGCGTCACGTTTTCGGCCAATACCTCCAGTCAGTACCGGTCATTCTGTTACACGAATCCGGAGGATCGCGCTTTCGTGAAGGGGATCATGGAAATGACCGCCCGCCATTTCGACGAAGTCATTCTGGATGATTTCTTCTTCGTCACCACCAAGGACGCATCTGATATCGCCGCCAAAGGAAACCGCACGTGGACCCAATACCGGCTGGATCTGATGGACGAAGCTGCGCAGAACCTGCTCGTCGGTCCGGCCAAGGCCGTGAATCCCCGGGTGAAAGTCGTGATCAAGTTTCCCAACTGGTACGAGCACTTCCAGGGTCTGGGTTTCGATCTCGAGAAGGAGCCCCGGATCTTCGACGGCATTTACACCGGCACCGAGACGCGCGACCCGGTCATCACCGATCAATTCCTCCAACAGTACGAGAGTTACCAGATTTTCCGCTACTTCGAGAACATCAAACCCGGCGGCAACGGCGGCGGCTGGGTAGACACCTACAACGTCCTCTACCTGGATCGCTACGCCGAGCAGCTCTGGAACACGATGTTCGCCAAGGCGCCGGAGATCACGCTCTTCAACTGGGCCACCCTCCTCGAACCCGTCCACCCGGGCAATCGTGCGGCCTGGCAGGGCCTGCCGACCAGCTTCGATTACTTCCAGATCGTGCCGCCGCCCCGCATCGCGATCACCCCGATCATCAACCCGGATGCTCCCGCGCCGACAATGGCGCGCGTCGCCGGCTACTCCCTGAAGCAGGTCGATGCCTTTCTCGGCCGGCTCGGCAAGCCGATCGGCATCAAGAGCTACAAACCGTGCAACTCCACCGGGGAGGATTTCCTGCACAATTATCTCGGCATGATCGGGCTCCCGATCGATCTTTACCCGACGTTTCCAACCGACGCCGACGTAGTGCTGCTGACCGAGTCAGCAAAGTTCGACCCCGATCTCATCGCCAAAATCAAGGGCCAGCTCGAAGTCGGGAAGTCCGTGGTCATCACGTCGGGCTTGTTCCGGGCGCTACAGGGGAAAGGAATCGAGGACATCGTCGAAATTCAAGCCACCGAGCGGCGGATCATTGCCGACGGATACTCGACCGGATTCGCTTCCGGCGGCCGGACGGGTTTGGGCACCGATGCCCGCGCCCAGCAGATTCTCTTTCCGGAATTCCGCTTCCTCACGAACGACGCCTGGGCCCTCGTCAGCGCGATGGCCGACGACGTCGGCTATCCGATCCTGATCATGGATCGCTATAGCAAGGGCGTGTTGTACGTCTGGGTGATCCCGGACAATTTCCATCATCTCTACCGGCTTCCGCCCGAGGTGACCGGTGCGATCAAGGATGTCTTGATGAAAAACTTCCCCGTGCGGGTCGACGGACCCAGCCAGGTCGCGCTCTTCGCGTACGACAACCATACGTTCATCGTCGAGTCATACCTGGATCACGAAACCGCGGTTCGGATCTCAGTTTCTGGGGAGTTCACCAAGCTGCGCGACCTGGTGACGGGCGCAGAACTGGTCGGCCAGGAGCCGCCGGCTCCACGCTGGCCGCGCCACGCGGAAGAGGGATCGAAACCCCGGGTCTTCGACGTGCACCTCATGCCGCACAGCTATGCGGTCTTCGCCGCGGAAAAATAGCCGCACTGGGGCCACGGCCCGATGGACGCGACCGTGTCCCCGCCGGCTGGAAAGAAATGTCCGATTCTGCGTAGCGGCGAGCGCCAGCGAGCCGACGCCAGCAGCCTCGCACCCTTTGTCATTTAATAGATGACATCGGTAATTTGTGGGTGATCGATTCCAGAACCACTTGCTAGCGCTCGCGCCTACGGGCGAAAAAGAAAAGGCTAGAAACTGAAACGAGAAGGTGGAGGGGCTTGTCCACAAGACGCTCTGGGCTCGTCATTCCTTCGCGTGCTTTGCAAATGAGCCGCGGTAGATGCGCTTCCCTTCCGCCGATTCTTTTAACCCCTGTTTCACGCTGGCCAGCGCCTGCGAGTTCTGGTCGAGACACGCCTGCAAGTCGGCGGCGGTCAATTGCGGATAAGCACTCAGCAAGTCATCGGGATCATCCTCCGGCACACGCTTGGTGGGCTCGTCGTCTGCCACGGTCCCAAGCATTACGAGAGCGGGCTGGCGCTCAATCGGAAATTTTTCTCAGTTCCCTCCGTTTTCTCCTTTCGTGTCTTTCGAGTGTTTCGTGGTCAACCTTCGGTCAGTAACCGCGGAACACGCGGAATGCACAGATCATCCGGATTTCGGGATCAGACCGTCTTCCGCCGTGGCGCTACAAGTCTTTGACGTCTCGGGGTCATAGCGCTCGCTTGCCATCGACAACCGACGCGGTACTTTTCCCCCATGCCAATTACGCTCCCACTCAAGAAGATGTCTCGCAGTGAAAAGCTCATGGCGATGGAGGCCCTTGAGGCTGACTTGTCTCGAGACGAATCGAAGATCGCTTCGCCTGCTTGGCACGGGCACGCCCTCAGCGAGGCTGAGCGTCTGGTCAAGGCCGGCAAGGCCAAGTTCATGGATTGGGATGACGCGAAAGTCGTTCTCCGCCGCAAAGCGGCCAAGCTCGCGTGAGACTCCAACTCCTCGATTTAGCGGGCGCCGATCTCTTGGACGGCTACCGTTTCTACGAGCGGCAGGCGGAGGGGTGGGATCCTATTTCTTGGAAACTCTGGTCTCGGATATTGAGTCGCTACGGCTATTCGGAGGAATCCATCGGCGTCTGTTTGGATACCATCGGTTGCTCTCGAATAGGTTTCCGTACGCCATCTACTACAGAGTCGACGGTGACCTCGTCAGCGTTTGGCGTGTGCTCGATTGCAGGCGAGATCCCAAATGGATACAGCGGTAACTAAAGCCCGGCCAAACCTGAGGAGACTCAGTTTCCAGCCCGGCTGGAAACTGCATCCGATAGGGCCGGAGGTTGGTAAAGCAGGAATGCGCCGAGGCCGATCACGAACATCACAGACATCCCGATGGCGAGAGTCAGCGTCGAAGCCCACACCAGCGGCGCCACCAGAGCTGTCGCAACGACGTTGCCGGCGGTTTGCACGAAGCTTTGACAGGAGGCGGCAAGGCCGCGTTGTTCTGGAAACAGGTCCAGCGCCATCAGCGTCAGGCTGGGCATGGCCAGCGCCGACCCAGTGAAATAGACAAAGATGGGCGCCACGCTCCAAGGAAGCCCCGGAGGAGCCAGCAGGTTGAGGACCACATTGCCCACCGCCGCGACCGTCATGATGCCGTAGGCCCACCAGACCGTCTGCCGGCGTGGGAGGCGTCCGGCGAGGCGTCCGGACAGCCACGCGCCGGCCACGATGCCCGCGGTCGAAGGGCCGAACAACCAGAGGAAGCCGGTCTCACTCACATGGAGGTGCCGGATCAGGAAGACCGGAGCCGCCACGATATAGATGAACACCGCGGCGAAATTGAACGTAACGGCGATGGACAATGCGACAAAAGGAGCCGTCCGCAGCACCTGCCAATAGGACCGCAGGAGGAAACGAGGATTCATCGGCTGGCGCCGTTCCAGCGGAAGCGTCTCCGGCAACGACCGCCAGCAGACCAGCCAAATAGTCCCGGTAAACAGCACCACAAATGCGAACACGGCGCGCCATCCGAACCAGACATGCAGCCAACCGCCGATCACCGGCGCCACCGCCGGCGCCACGGCGAAGACGAGCGTGATTTGCGACATCAATCGCTGGGCTTCGGCGCCGTCGAGTACGTCACGGACAATCGCCCGTCCCACGACCATGCCCGCCCCCGCGGTCATGCCTTGCATCACGCGGAAGAACAACAGGCTTTCGATGCTCCAAGCCAGGACGCACCCGACTGAGGCGACGAAGAACAGGGCGAGAGCCCCAAGCGTCACCCGGCGCCGTCCCAACGCATCCGAAATCGCGCCGTACCATAGCGCCATCAAGGCAAACGGCGCCAGGTACGCCGTCAACGTCTGTTGCACCAGCAACGGCGATGCGCCAAACACGCGGCCGATTTCCGGCATCGAAGGCAGATAGGCGTCGATGGAAAACGGCCCGAGCGCGGCGAGCGCAGCCAGCATTGCGGCGAGCTCGCGGTGGCTGCGGACGGTCAGCTTGGAGGCGGTGCTCATCAAAGCGGGCGACCATGAACGGTCCCTCCACGGGCGACAATTCCGTTCGCAACGCCGGCGGCACCCTCGGCAACAGCGTGGATCAACAACGCGGCACGATCTACCACTCGGAATCCGAGGCCACCACCAGTGTCGTGGTGAACGACCCGCCGCCGGCTCCGCCGCAGGAAGTGATCACGGTGCAACCCGAGCCCGCAGCCGTGTGGATTCATGGCTTTTGGGCTTTTGCCGGCGACCGCTATGCGTGGGTGCCCGGCCATTGGGAAGTTCCGCCACCGCGATGCCGGATGTTCGTCGCTCCACATTGGCGACGACACCGTGGCAGTTACGTCTA